>NZ_JACIYL010000158.1 GCF_014359955.1 Thermogutta sp.
ACGACCTGGATGCCAAGTTCTACATGTATTACCACATTCTCTCCACCGATTCCGGGGATGCTTCGCTCACATCGGACCGCAACATCCTGCGGCAACGGCTGTTCCGGCACCTGCCACCTTCCTCACAGTCCAGCTCTCCGCCAAACAGATGACGGTTGGCGGAAACCTGGATGACTCACATTGTTTCCCTGCGACGAGCCTGGATAACCCGGGGTAATCGGGCCAGGTCGCGAACGGTGGGCCTCAATTCAAAACGCGGATCGTCGGCTACGATCTGCCGGGCGGCGTCGTGAATCATGGGCGAAATTTCAAAGATCAATCCACCCCCCGGGACAAGTTTGTCGGCAGCCTGAGGAACGAGCCGCTGGATGATTTCCGTCCCCTGCGGTCCAGCCACCAGCGCCCGATAGGGTTCGTACTTCCTGACATCCGGGGCGAGCTGTTCGTACTCGGCCTCACTCACGTAGGGTGGATTGGACACGATGAAATCGAATTGCAACTCGTTCGGCACGTTTGCAAGCAGGTCGCTTTCATAAAACTCGATGCGGTCCGCCACGCCGTGCCGCTCAGCGTTCTCCCGCGCCACTTCGAGTGCCGCGGAGCTGATGTCCAGTGCCGTCACCCGGGCATGCGGCAGGTGTTTGGCTGCGCAAATGGCGAGGATCCCCGATCCCGTACCCACATCGCAGATTAGCCACGGGCGATCCGCCCCCTGTTTGCGGGCCCATTCCAGCAGAGTGACCATGACAAACTCGGTCTCCGGTCGGGGGATGAGCACATCGGGCGTAACACGAAACTTCAGCGAAAAAAACTCCCGTTCGCCCACCAGGTAGGCCACCGGAACGCCTTCCGCTCGACGCTTGATCATCTCGCGGAACCGTGCCCTTTCCTCCTCGGAGGGTATGTCGTCAAAGCGAGTGTACAGATCGATCCGCTGGCAGCCGCGGGCAAAAGCGAGCAGGACCTCGGCGTCCAAACGCGGGTTTTCCGAACCATGACGGCGGAGATATTCCGTGGTCCAGTTGAGAAGTCGGCCTACCGTCCAGACATCGGCCTGGGTCATCGGGAAGCGATCCTTCGTATCACGGAGTTCCCATGCCGTTTCACATGCCTCTTTCCCGCCCGCATGGTGGAAAACGCAACGCAAATCCAAACCGACCCGGGGCGGCCCGTCAATCGAGCGCCCCAAACGTCGCGCGGAGCTCGTTGCGTTCGTAGTCGAGAAGGGCCTCGATGATCGGATCAAGATTTCCTTCCAAAATGCTGTCGAGCTGATAGAGCGTGAGGTTGATGCGGTGATCTGTTACACGGTTTTCAGGGAAATTGTAGGTGCGAATTCGCTCACTGCGATCCCCGGAACCAATCTTGCTACGACGTTCCTGGGCCCGCTCGGCCTCTTTGGCACGCCGATAGTATTCATACACCCGCGTCTTCAACACCCGCAGGGCCTTGGCAAAATTTTTGTGCTGACTCTTTTCGTCCTGGCACTGGACGACAATCCCCGTCGCATAATGGGTCAAGCGGACGGCCGAAGACGTCTTGTTGACGTGCTGACCTCCGGGCCCGCTGGCGTGGTACGTGTCGCGCCGATAATCTTCCGGCTTGATTTCTATTTCCACGTCTTCCGGCTCGGGAAGGACGGCCACCGTGGCCAGGGAAGTATGAATCCGGCCTTTGGCCTCAGTTTCCGGCACCCTCTGCACCCGATGTCCCCCGCTTTCGTACTGGAGCCGCCGATAGACCTCGTCACCTTCCAGGCCGACGCTGATTTCCTTGAAGCCCCCCAGCTCGGTCGGGTTCATCCCGAGGATTTCAACCTTCCACCCCTTGGACTCAGCATACCGGCGGTACATCTCGAAAAGATCGCGGGCAAAAAGGGCGGCTTCTTCCCCACCAGTGCCTGCTCGGATCTCCAGAATACACCGGGTGCGATTCGCGTCCTCGCCACCGATGGTCAGATCCAGCAACTCATCCCAGAGGGCTTCGCGCTCCTGACGAAGCCGGGGCAATTCTTCCTCTGCCAGCTCGCGGAGCTCGGGATCATCACCTTCCAGAAGATCGCGCAACTCGAGGATTTGCTGATTGACCTCTTTAAATTTGCGGTACTTGACGGCGACTTTGGCCAGAGCCCCATGCTCGCGCATAACAGCAGCCAGACGCGCTGAATCTGCCAGCACGCCCGGATCATGGAGCTGCCGCTCCAGCTCTTCAAACCGCGCGAGTTTTTCGTCCAGTTCTTTGCGCATGGATAGAACAGAAGCGCCGCCGGCTCCCTGACACAACACCCCAGACTGGCGAATGGTACCTTAGCGGGCGACCGCGATCCTTCGTCAGTTCTCGCCAGTTATTGTGGCGCTCGACAAGGCGGAACAGGGCCCAGAATCGTCAGCTCTTCTTTTTCCCGCCCGTGTAACCACCAGAAAACTTCGAGCGGAATTTCTCGATGCGTCCCGTGGTGTCCACGTACTTGAGCTTGCCGGTGAAAAAGGGATGACACATGTTGCAAATGTCGATTTTCAGCTCGGACTTCACACTGCGGGTCATGAACGTATTGCCACACCCGCAGGTGACCTTGCAGTCCACATACTTGGGGTGAATGCCTTCTTTCATAAAACAGTCCTCACGTCAGTGGCCGTTGTTTTCCGAGTGCCATTTCGGCGTCGCAAAGCCAGGAAAACCTTCCTGCGGATCCCCGCCCATTAAGGGGGCACTTTTTTCGACTGAAATCGCACCGCCAAGCGGGAAAGCCCCGCTAACGCGGGGGTTTGGCCTGCGCATAAGGCGACCGCCCATCCCCTCCTCTTTTTTGAGTGTAACGCAGAACGCCGGAACCCTCAATTGGTACCGGATCTGATACATCCCCACTTTTTCTCACGCGAAAGTCCACACGGGCGTGTGCGGGGAGTGGAATTCAGCCCGGAGCAACCTGCCTGCCTCCTCCTCAGTCCGATGGCTGGATGAGCCATTTCGTCAGCCGCGTCCCAAGCGCCTGGCTCGGTTACTGGTCAATGGGTAGGCGCATTTCAGGAATGGCCCAGGACACTTTCTCCCGCGGCATCTCCTGGCTTTGACAAAAGTGGGGACGATTCAGAAGCGAATACGAGAGCTTTGAGGCAAGTTCCCCGAGTTGCCGGGCGGTAAACGAGGCATTCTCACAGCTACCCCGGCCTTCCTGATGAAGGTCCGCCGATCACTTGTGGGAACTCCCATCGATCTCAAGGGGCTTGGCACCCGTCAGTTCTTCCAGCCATTTTGCCCGAACCAAGTTGCCGTACCGGTTCGGCAGGTGCATCTCCGATCGGTAGGCCGTGATCGCCCGGGAATAATCCCCAAGCTTTTCGTTGAGTCGTCCGAGTGCATAAAGGACGCCGGACTCCCACGGCGAATCGGGCTCGGAGAGGGCAGTCCGCTTGATGAAGTAATCTTCGGCGCTTTTCCGGTTTCCCTGATACAGGGCGAGAATTCCCAGCCAGTAACTCGCGTTGATTTTCGCCCTGTTGAGGATCATTTCCTGATCAGGCGGCAGATTTCCCGAGGCCAGAAGCCTTTCCGGGGGTCTAGCAAGCTGAAGGTAATACGCGGCACTTTCTTCACCGACCAGATCCCCGCGAAAGTAGAGAACCCTCCCCCGCCACAAAGGCATCACCGCCCCGACGGGCGCCAGGTAGGGCATGATTTCCCGGAGGACAAGCTGTCCAATCTGCTGTCCGAAAGTCTCCCGCTGTTGTTCAGCCTCGTAGGGCACCACCCAAAGCTCGACATCCTTAACATGCTCCGCCTGACGGAGCCGTTCGGCGAGTTCGCTGGGATGCGCCGTTATCACGAGGGACTCCGTCCCCGCCAGCATCTTCTGGACCATTTCCATTCGCCGAGACAAATAAGGCGGTGACCCTTCCACGTACAGCATGACTTCCCGAAGGTCCTCCGCCTTGACACGATAGGGATTGCGGGGATCCGCATCCAAGCGGCGAAGCAGCGAATCATCGGCTGCCAATTCTTTGAGCGTGGCCGGTCGAATGACAAGCCCTTTTCCTTTTTCCACTTTCAAACCATCTTTGGCAGGAATCGGAACCCCCAGTGCCGGCTCGAACAGGTACAGTTCCCCGTTGATGAGAACTCCGACAGCAAAGACTTCCCAAAGCGGCTGAGCCCCCGCGGCCGCACGATTGACAGCCACCACCGCAGCGTCTAACCCCTCCTGGCGGCACAGCAGGAGATAGACCCAGGCCCGGTCGAAAACCGTCCCGTGGCCCAACAGGAGCGTTTCCCACGGCGTGTGGATGAGCAACTGCCCGGAGGGAAGCTGGATCATTCGCTCCTGCGAATCCAACTGGATGTTGATCACCACCCAATCGAACAATTCGATCGCGCGGCTCAGCTCATCCGGTTGGTCCCCACGGGCCCAACCAGCGATGTCGCGAAGCCACACGGCCGTTTGCAGAAAGATGCCGTCATCCCGAGTGAACCTGAGTTCCCCAAGTTCCTTTACCGCCTTGAGTTGTGCGAGATCAGGGGGCAGCTTCTGAAGCAGCGGATCAGGTGCCCAATCGGTCAGCGGCGGCTGAGTTTTAATCCACTGGTCGAGTCGGTCGGCCACCTGAAGGGCCATTTCGGTCCCCTCAAACTGATAAAGCCGATTGAGATTGCTGATGGCAATTTCGAACAGCTCGTCGCGATGGAGGGTGGCGGTTTGACGGGCGGTGTCCGACGAAGTCTGAGATGTGCCCGCCGAACCGCCCTGCGTGCCTCGCCGGCAACCCGCCGTCGTCAAGGACAACGACAGGAGAACGATAGCGGCTACCGCACCGAGGCGGGGCGATCGCGGGCGCACACTTCGAGCCAAATGGGGAAGGATATTTCGGGCATTTGAAATTACGGATGTGACAGAACCCATTGGCGTAATTCCACAAGAGTTTGGATCAGAGCGGGCAATTCCGAAAGAGGCACCATATTGGGACCATCACTGAGGGCCTCGTCCGGTCGGGGGTGCGTTTCGAAAAAAACTCCATCGGCTCCCACCGCCACGGCCGCCCGGGCAAGTGGGGCCACCATCTGCCGGTTACCCCCGGATCGTCCTCCCTGGCCCCCCGGTTGCTGTACGCTGTGGGTGGCGTCAAAGATCACGGGCACGCCGATTTCGTGGAGAATGGGGATCGCCTGCATGTCGTTGACCAGGCGTCCGTACCCGAAAAAGGTTCCCCGCTCCCCCACGAGAATGTCCTGACATCCCGCGGAACGCAGCTTCTCCACCACATAGCGCATGTCCCACGGAGCCAGGAACTGCCCCTTTTTGACATGGACGGGTTTCCCCGTCTGGGCGGCGGCCACCAGAAGGTCCGTCTGCCGGCAGAGAAAGGCCGGAATCTGAATGAGGTCGCAGACCTCCGCTACTGGGAGGGCCTGAGCCGGTTCGTGGATATCCGTTGTGATGGGCAGCCCGGTGGCTTCCTTCACCCGGCTGAGGATCCGCAGCCCCTCGGCTAGGCCCGGCCCACGGAACGAATGCAGGCTGGTGCGGTTCGCCTTGTCAAAGGATGCCTTGAAAATAAGGCGAATGTGGTGCGCACGTGCAAACTCTGCCAGAAACTGGGCGATCTCCAGAGTGATCGATTCGTTCTCAATCACGCACGGACCGGCAATAAACAGGAGCGGTTCGCCTGGTCCGCACACATAACCGGCAATCTGGGCCTTTCCTTCAGCCACCATTTATTCTCCCATCCCACCGATCCCACCGATTTGTTCGAAGTCAGCTCCCTGGCGCGCTCGCCGCCAATCGTCGCGCAATCCGCTTCGGCACGACGATGTGCACGCGGCGTGGGGCAACTTCAACTTCCACGGGAAGATACCCGGCCGGATCTCCATCAAGTTGATATGGCACCGGGGCCTCGGCCGTGATTCGGAAACGTCGGCCGTGGAGATGCTGGAAGTCCCGCAAGCGTCGATGGAGCTGGAACTGCGTCATGAGTGTGTACCACAGTCCCTTCCAGAAACCTCCCCCGCGATAAGTGCACAGATCAAGCAGTCCGTCGGTGGCGTTCGCCTCCGGCGAGATTGGCAACCCCCACCCGTATCGCGGCAAATTGAACACGAACACCCATTTCGCAGCGAGGGTCGCCGACGGATGCGCCTGCGGAGGCATCGACGAAGTGTCGGAACCGTCGTGGCCATTCCAGACCTGGACGGTCATTTCTGGGAAGGGATAAGTCCCGATGAGGTGGCAAATCGGGCCGATGAAGGTGGCGAAACCGCCCCGGCCACCCCGATGCCCCTGCATCCGCTTCCGGTGGACCATCTCCACGGCGGCGGCATCAAAACCGCAACTGAGCATCACCAAAAACAGGCGGCCGTTGGCCACCCCCGCGTCGATGGCGATCGGCTCGCCATTTGTCAGCGTTTCCACGGCTTTGGCAGGCTTCCGCGAAAACCCGAAGTAACTCGCCACCAGGTTGGATGTTCCGGTGGGAAAGAAGGAGAGCGGCAAGCCCGGCATCACACGATTGATCAATTCCCCGGCGGTTCCATCTCCTCCGGCACCGATCAAGCATTTGAGCCGTCCGGCCTCGAACTCCCCATTCGCCAGCTCCACAGCTTCCCCCAAATTTTGACTCACTCTTACGGAGTATCCCCGGTCGGCGAGAGCGCTGGCGAGGCGGCCGACTCTCTTATCAGCGGGCCACCTCCCCGCTTTCGGGTTATGCAGAATGACGATGCAGTTGCAGTCGCTCCTTCGCACGGTCATGTCGCATGGAATCAATTGGTCAGGGAAGAAACTGTGGCAAATCGGTCGGAAACACCATGATACCGCACCGGGCCCCTTCCCAATATACACCCCAAACCCCTCTAACTTTGCAGACAAGCCCCGTCCACAGAGTGTAGCATAATGCTACACTCGATCTTGCCCCGACTTTGTGTTGGCGAGCCCTGTGTTGCCGGATTGACCAGAGTGTAGCAAATCGCTCCACCCTAGCCCGTCCGGCAATCTTGCCTCGTTTCACCGGCGGACACGCGGGCGATCACAAGTCGTGTTCAAAAAATGCCTTACGAACGAGTGTCATTATTGACGAATTGGCACAGATCCTGCTACCCGTCCGAACAGTAGCTTAGGCTGGCCCGTGGGGTTTCCGGCGCAGCGGTCGTCATGCGGGTACCTTGCCCTACCGCATGATTTCGCCACTGCGGAGGTGGCACGCCGGAAGCCCACTTTTTTTATACCCAGCCCGTTTTACCAGGGGGTCAGCCCCACCCAACGGTCTCTCCAAAGTGGAAAAACCCAGGTGGCATTTCCGCTCTACCGATCCAAGCCGTTAAGAATCTGCCGCGACAGCGATTCGAACGGAAATGATGCGTATCGTCCCAAC
>NZ_JACIYL010000159.1 GCF_014359955.1 Thermogutta sp.
GTTCATTCGAGCATTTCTCGTATCGCGACCCCCAAACAGTACTTCTGCGCTTTTTGTGGGAGGCCGATCGCCGCCGCGGGGTTTGACCCATGCGGCCTCAAGCTGATAACTAATTGGACCGCGCTCCGCGAAAATCAAAGACACCGGATGTTGTTCTGCCACGCGGAATGCTTTCGCGGCCGTATTCGGCCGGGGATACCACTAGGGTTCACTGCGCTGGAGCAAGGCTTCTCCGACCCCCCAGGGAATCCATCTCAGTAAGCGTGTCCTGGCCGGATTGGCGTTTGCCAAGCAAGGTGACCGATTCCCGTAAAAGTCGGCTGGACGCGAACAGGGCATACCACTCAGGGCGACCGGCTGAGTCCGGCGAGTGGCACGCGCGGACCACAGCAATGGGCGTGGCGAGTCCGGCATAGTCCCCACGCCGCATGCGGGCGTTGGGTGCTTCGAGTAAACTGGTTGCATCGGCTGAGGATTTGGCTAACCTCAACAAGATAGATCACGTCTTCAGTCAGAGCAAGCACTTGTTCGCCCCACTTGTCGCCAAGTACGGCTCCAAACAGGCTGCCTACAAGGCCTTGCAGGACGCGGTGGTAAGAGAGTTGAGCCGTCGGGGTATCACCTCAGGCATGTTCAAGGACCTTGAGATTGTGCTGCACGGTCAGAGAATTCTTGTGATGGGCTGGATTGACCCTGCGGGAGTAGTGCGGATTGGAACTGCGTTCACTCCGTGTGGCACGCCTTAAGATGCTCTGGATGAATAAGACCATGGGTATTACCGATTTAGAGCGAAGGGTAGTGGAGATGCTCCTCTCGGGCAACCACTCTACTCTGGAAACGCTTCGTGCACAGTTCGCCGTCAGTGAGGTCAGCCAACGCGAGTTCACCGGGGTGGGGTTTTTTACCCATTTCGCGATTCCTCCGGACGCACCCCGGGTTGCAGGAAAAAGGTCGTTCCAACTCGGGGATGTTCACGCGGACATCCCGGGGCTTCGGCTTGGCGCCGATTTCATATTGTTCATTACGGAGGGAGCCATTGATTTCCTTGAGGGGTTTACGCACGGGGACGACCAGTGGCCGGAGACGGTCGATACCTTCCGCCTAACGTACGTGCACACGGTGGGTGCCGTCGTGCGGGGTACGTCGCGTGAGCGCGACTGGGAAGCCCTGTGGCGCGTGCTTGGGCCATAGAGAGACGATTCGAGCCTACTATCTCAGTGGCATTGGGGGCCAGCCGAGCTGTAACTTTGAAGCGCCGCGTCGGTTGGAGGTAACGGATCCCTTTGGCAGGTTGGGGATTCTCAACCCGGAGGACCCTATTCGGGTTCCCTACATTCCTTCCCCGGACTGGAGCCGGGGATTGATTACCGACGAGGCTGGTCAACCGGGCAGTTGGACAGACACCCACGGCTGGAGTAAATTCTTCGGAGCCACGGGGGTCGAATTTGCCGCAGGAGCCCCGGCCGCGAAAGCGGCAAAAGCCCGGCAAGCGGTCACCCTCGTGGGATCCGCCCAAGAACTAGAAGACGCGAACAAACTCCATCACGTTTTTCGAAGCCAGCACGCTCTCATGCAGCAACTGGTGGGGCGATATGGATCGAAACAAGCAGCCTATAAAGTGTTGCAGGAGGCTGTGGTCAAGACCTTGGAACAGCAGGGCAAGCTGGCAGGCGAATACGAGATCGAGGTAGTGGTCAGTGGAATGAAGGTCACGGTGCGTGGGGTTATTATAGACGGTGTCGTAAGGATGGGCACCGCCTTCTGATGTCGCCCGTGAGGGCGACGCCGTTACGGATTCGTGGGGACGTTGGTCTATGCAAGAGCTGACACCGTTGGAGAGATCTGCGATGGAGAAGCTGCTGGCGGGTGATCATCCTGTATTGGAGTTACTTCGCCAGCAGTACGCAGCCAGTAGGGTGGCATACCGCGACGAGACAGGCGTCGGAGTCTTCGTCACTTTCTTGGTGCCTGGTGATGCTCGGCGATTACCTACGAATAGGAGTTTTGCGATTCGTGACGTAAGTGCTGACGTTGATGGCCTACAGTTCGGTGTCGGATTTATTCTCTTTGTGCGTCGAGGCTTTATCCATTGCCTCGAAGCTCACCTCTGGGGCGATGGCCGCTGGCCTGAAAGAATTGAGAACTATTCGCTGTATTACACCAAGTTAATCGGCGCAAGCGTCGTGCGAGCAACCGAACGCGACTGGGAGGCACTCACGAAGGAGCTTGAGGGACCTTAGCCACGCACATCAGGTCGTTGCTCTGCGGTCGGCCACGGCGAGAGTCTGCGGAGACCTGGGCCAGCGGCGGGAGCTACCAGAACGTCACCTACGACGACTACACTTATCAGTACCAGTGGACGAAGACCTGGCAGGGCCAGGGGGACGGGACCGTGGCAAGTTCGGCCACCAACCGCGTCACCGGCATCGAGAACGGCTCCGAAAACGCCTAGTCGACACACACCGTGTCGGAGGGCAACGGCAGCGGCTATTCCACCAGCAGCAGTTGGAGCGGCAGTTGGAATCCCTCGTACGACCACACAGTCACGTATCCCGGCTTTTATGACTACCGCTACTATGGCCAGGACTACAGCGGCTCCGGTGAAGAGGATTATATCGCCTACATGGGCGACGCGTTTACCTCGGGCATCGACGACGCTGCCGAAGGGCTTTTCACCCCCGGCGGCCAGTGCGCCGCAAGCGGTGGCACGACAAAGGACTTTTTGCCCCAGATGCCGATGAATAGAGAGATCTTGCAACGGGATGCGAAACGTAACTTATGGTTGCAAGATAACTTAGCGCGCCTCGCAGGACTCGAACCTGCAACCTTCGGTTCCGTAGACCGATGCTCTATCCAATTGAGCTAGAGGCGCTTACCATGCGGGCAACGTAGCTCAAGCCGCTCGACGGCCGAGAGGCCGCCGGGGCCAATCTCACTGCTATTTTAGCGCGAGAGCACGGTCGGTCAAAGGGGGGAGTCCTGCCTCCCAGGGATGCACCGGGTGTCCGATAGGCGGCCCTTCCACGGGATTCGCCGCGATCTTGATGAAATTTTTCCCGAGCCCGTCTTTCACAGCAGGGGAGGCCAGGGTGACACTATCTTGGGGTATCGGTCCACCTATGAGACGCAGCTTGCGGCGCTCTCAATGGTGGGCCACCATAGTGACGGGCAGGATCTCGGCTTTGTTTCGGCGGCGAAGTTCGGTCAGTCCGTGGGGCATTTGCTGGCGGTCCAGTCAGGAGGCGAAAAATGAACCCATCCAAGTTCGGTTACCTGAACCCGCGTCGCTGGGCGTTCTTGTTTGCCTGTGCGGTGCTGTGGCTGATCGGGTCGTCATCAGCGTCGTTCGCGGAGGCCCCCTGGCAGCAGGTTTCGTTGCAGGATGTTCAGCTTGGGGGTGAAATAGGGCGCCGGATTCAGGTGACTGTTGAAAACAACCTCCTTCAGATCAATGTAGCGGATGACTTCCTCACGCCATTTCAGCGACGTAACCGGAAAGGTGGCTACGTCGGACTGGGAAAGTTGCTCGATAGTATCGTCCGACTGGCTGTTCATACCGGCGATCCGCGTTTGCGCGAATTAAAAGACAAAATAATTCGCGAGATACTCGCCACACAGGAGGAAGATGGATATATCGGGATTATGGAACCTTCGTCTCGAATGTGGACTCTGTGGGATATTCACGAGATGTCCTACCTGGTTTATGCCCTGGCCACAGATCACCATTTCTTCGCGACCGAAAGCTCTCTTGATGCTGCGCGCCGTCTCGCGGATCACATCATCCGCAATTGGGAGGCCCATCCGGACAATCAGCCGGGCGGGGGCTCCATCACCGTCTATATGGCCGTGACGGGCCTGGAAAACGCTTTTTTGCTTCTATCCGAAGAAGCGAATGACCCGCGTTATAAAGAATTTGTTGTCAATTTTAGAAAACTTCCCGAATGGCAAGCCCGAATTGTTGTAGGACGTTACGGTCAGATTGAAGGCCATGTTTACGCCTATCTCTGCCGCTCCATCGCGCAGCTCCGGCTGGATGACCAGCAGTTTGATCCGCGGCTCTGGCAGGCGAGTCGACAGGCCTTGGATTTTCTCCTGCATCGTGAGGGCATGGTCATCACGGGGGAATGCGGGGACCATGAATGCTGGGACGACAGCCAGTCGGGGACGATCAACCTGGGCGAAACATGTGCCACGGCATATTTCATCCGCTGGCTCGACGAACTGCTGCGCCGAGAGAAAAAGAGCCTCTATGGCGATATTATGGAGCGAGTTATTTACAACGGGTTATTCGCCGCTCAGTCTCCCGATGGTCGGCACATCCGGTATTACACACCCTTCGACGGTCCGCGGTCGTATTTCCCGCACGATACCTATTGCTGCCCGAATAACTACCGTCGCATCATTGCCGAGTTGCCCGGGATGGTGGCTTACCGAACGGAAAAGGGGATCGCGGTCAATCTCTACACCGAAGCCCAGCTTAAGCTGCCGCTTCCAAGCGGCCAGATCGCCACGGTCGCACAGCAGACTGAGTATCCCCACAACGGCGTTGTGGCCCTCACGATCAACCTCCCCAAACCGGAAGCGTTCGAGCTACGCTTGCGGATACCTCGCTTTTGCAAAGAAGCCTCGGTGAAGCTCCCCGGCGAAGACGAGGCCGTCATGGTCAAAGGCGGAGATTGGGCCGTCTTCAGCAGAACGTGGAAGAACGGTGACGAAGTGGTGCTGACAATCCCGATGAAAGTGCGGCTGGTGCGGGGACGGCGGGCTCAATCCGGCCGGGTCGCTGTCATGTATGGGCCGCTGGTGTTCTGCCTGAGCCGCCAGGGACACCCAGACCTGAAAGATATCGATCTCCGCCTGATCACGATCAATCCGGAGACGCTGGAAGGGCCATTCCCCGATGAAACGGTTCACCCCGGAGGATTGGCCTGCCGCGTGAAAGCGTGGGCCCCTGGCGCGTGGTATCCGCGGGCTCCAATGAGTTACGCGCTGAAGCTCACCGAGTTCGCCGATCCCACGGGGGAAGCCACCTACTTTCATGTGCCGAATCCCTATGATCCGGCGTTCGTGGAGGACGAACTGATCGTGCCTGTAAAGAATACGGCGCCCTGATGGGGTCGGTCCTCACGATGAGTAGATCGCATCGTGTAATCAAGCGATACACGGCGGATAGTCGTGTATAAAAATCCACATGCGCGTGGTGTTTTACTCTTTCACAAATTCCGCCCGGTAGATGGTGCCTCCCTGGAGGCGAACCCGTCGCTCAAAATGGGTGCGGTAGTCCATATCGTGCTGGGGGGTGTGTTCGGGGACAGGGAAGGGGCCGGTCAATTGTGTAGTCGCTTTGAGCAACTCAAGTGTGGATTGGAAATATTCTTCCACGTCCGTCCAGAAATGGAGACGCCCGCCCGACGTCAATACACGTTCGACATCCCGGAGAAAGCTCTCCTTCATGACCCGCCGCTTTTTATGTCGTTTTTTCCACCAGGGATCGGGAAAATAAACGTGCACGGCCTCGACCGAACGGTCCGGTAACCACTCGGCGAAAAACCGCAGGGCGTCGCCGTGGATCACAATCGCATTCCGTACGCCCAGCTTGGCCAGACCAGCGGCGGAAAACCGGGCGTACTTGCCGGAGACCTCCAAACCCACGAAGTCGCGCTCGGGATGAGCCACGGAGACCTGTCGAAGGAACAGGCCCTTCCCGCTGCCCACTTCAACCTCCAGAGGCGCGACCCGCCTGAAAATCTGTTCACCCTGCCACGGCTTGGGTATTGCCTCAAGCTCGCGATAGTGGAAGGAAAGATCCAGATTTGGATCTATCTTTCGCAAAGCACGTCGTCCCATTGTCACTATTCCGTATTTATACTGTGAATATGGAGAAAAAGTAGTCGTATGCTTCGGAACAAACGAAAGCGTGTAACACGCTGCCAGTTGTGGAAAATACGGGCATGATATTCCGACAACCAAGTACGGTTGTCTTTCACCTTTCGCGCGGCGGAACGCAACTTCCGGCGGGAACGCATCCCTCACCTGCCGGGGGATTTGGAGTGCATTCCATCGGCATTCCGGAGATTATGACAGCCGATAGAACTTTCACAAGCAGTTTCAGGGGAATGCACTGATTTCGCGTTCTTGCCGCCCTTTTTCTTATCATCATATCCCAAAGCGGTACCGCCATCGAAGGGGTCGCCCCTGTTGGCCCGGAGGGGAAACGGAAACGCCGTCGTCTTCGTGATCTGCTCGCGTCGGGCTGACACGAGCCCGCCCCAGGGCAACCTGAAGTAGCATTCGGCATGCCCGAGCGAGCGGCGACGGGGGCTGGAATGTCGCTTCAGCCAATGGTTCATCGAGAATTGGCTAACTTTTCCAGAGTGCCAGAATGCTTGATTTTCCAGTTTGAGATTGACGGGATTTGGCCTTTTCGGTAAATACCACCTTCCCGGTTTCCTGGTGAACAGGCGGAATCCCTGTCACCGCGTGGCCAACGCTTCGTCAATCTTGCTGGGACAGCCCGATAAAGCGAGTCGATATGCCGGAACCGCAGGACCAGGTCCCGCAAGCCGATGTGGAAAAATCTCCGGAGCAGGCGGCACGTCGCACGAGCGAGGCAGCCCGCCAGAAGGGAATCCGCGCAATCTTCCGCTCCAAGCGGGGTTTGCTGGTGGTGGGATTAGGTTTGCTGGTGGTGGTTGCCGGTCTGGGCGGGTTCGCGTGGTGGTGGCTGACAGGCAAATCGGAAGACAGCGCCCCGGCACTTCTGCAGGCCGTGGACGCTCAGGATTGGAACGCCGTGCACGAAATGGCCGAAAAAGTTCTGGCTGATAAACGTGCGGATCCGCAGTTGCTTCGGGCGGCTTTGTTTGCGCAGCTTGTCGCTTATGCTGCGGAAGCCGACCGCCAAACGGGCACGGAGCGCCACCGCATGCTCCTTCTGGCAGCTCGATTCGGAGATCAGGCGACGATTGTAGGGCTGCCTTCCGGACGGGAGGCCGATGGTCTCTTCACCCTGGGACGCACGCTCCATTATCTTTCCCGATTTGCCGAAAGCCGTAAGTACCTTCGGGAGGCCGCCAAGCTCGACCCGCAAATACAGCCGCGTGTCAATTGGCTGATGGCCGAGTCCCATCTTCTGGACCCGGAGGGAAACCGGCAGGAGGCCCTCCGCTTCAATCAAGCATTCCTGTTGACGCCGGGACTTGATACCCCTTCCCAGGACGCCGGGTGGTTGCAACAGGCCCGTATTCACCTGGCCTTGGGCAAGCCTGATGCGGCCGAAGAAAGCCTGAAGCACCTCAGCCCGAAAGGCGCTGGTTCTCCCGCAGCCTATTTGGTTCGG
>NZ_JACIYL010000016.1 GCF_014359955.1 Thermogutta sp.
GAAAACTTCGAAGGCAAGTCGGAATCGATGGCGAGTACGGAAGCGAATGGGCTTGGTGACAGGAAGTGAAAAGGGAAAATTCCTCGAGAAAGAATGGTGTCAACCCTTCCGGAGTTTTTTGATTTGTCGGAGGGACGCTTTCCACGGCGTTGGCGTGCTTTTGCCGTAACTTATTTTGGCCATCCGCGTTGTCGCGTCGGCAACCGCGCTACCGCCGCGGGGCGTGAATTTGCTCTTTCCAGCCTTTGAAAAATTTGCTATTTACCAGACCCGCGCAGGTTGCCAGCGGGTCGCCGGTCTTGCTCGGCTTTCAGGTGCGACGACTACAAAGACCTGACATGCGCGCAAGGCCGCCCGGGGGCGCCTGTTGGCATCAAAAGCGCTTCCCCGGGTCAAAGTCCCGTCGCGCAAATATTAAGAGAGGTGGAACGGAACATGCTTCGTCAGCATGGAGGATCTCCCATGCCTGCATGGGCGCAACGGCTGTACACGCATTGGGTTTCGTGGTCGGGTCGGTGGCTGATTCTCGCGACGGTTCTGGTCGTGGTACCGGTTGCCGCCATCACGATCAAGGCATTCTGGAACGGTCACGGGACGTGGGCCCAGGCGGAGGAGGTTAATCGAACCGATGTGGCCCAGTCGGCCGTCTCTCCTCAGCCGCAGCGTTTCGTTCCCGGAGCCAGCGTTCATCCGCTCCAGAATGCCGCATCTCAGTCTGGGGTGAATGCGCCGGGGGTATCCGGTCCGCCAGTGAACCCGCCGGAAAATCCCCTGCGCGGTGGATCGCGGCCGATGCTCAGTGAAAAGGGACGAGTGCCGTCCGCGGTGATTCCCACAAAGGTTGATGGCGAGGCATCTTCCGCCGATCGACCGGGGAGTCCCGCGTCACCGAATGGAGCATCCCACGAGATTCCTACCCTTTTCGAAGCGCAACCCGCGGGATCGCCCCGCGTCTTGCCCCCAACTCCGCAAACGTCGGCGACATTATCACCGGGATCGGTTTCGGGGAGTGCTGGCGCCGGGTGGAACGTTCCCGAGACACCATCTGAAGGGACCGGTTCGCCCTCATCAAAGATAAAGCCGAAAGAGGCGAATTCTCCGGCTGCAGAAAGCGCCCCTGTGGCGCCGAACGACGCCGCCTCCACGGGCATCCCCGATGCCTCGGAAGTGTTTTCGGCCCAGGAGGCGCCCGGGCAGACACTGTCTCAACCCACGGCACCGCAGGCGGCGCAGGCAACGCCGCCGGCTTTCCGCCCGGGGCCAGCCGAACTCCCAACACAGCGGGCTGATACCGCCTCCGACCCGGGAGCGGTGTCGATTCCCGGGAGTGCCAGCCCCTTGGCGACGTCTGCTGCTTCACCCCCTCGCAGCCCGGTGAACGCTTCGGAGTCCGGTCCTGCGGCGCGTGCTGCCTCACCGGCGGTCAGTCCGTTTGACAGTCTTCCTCCCCCGCCCACAGGTCAAACGCCGGGGATCATCACGCCTCCGCCGACGCGGGCCCTGCCTCTCCAGTTGGGCGCGGGAAGTGCGGGCGGTTTTGTGTCGGGAACGGGAACAGTGTCGGATCCAGACGGGGGCTCTTTGCCGGCGGGATCAGAGGGGGATGCCCGACCGGGCGATGCCAGTCTGGAAGGCCCGCAAACGCCGCAAATTACCATTCAGAAGATTCTCCCCAGCGAGGTTCAGGTGGGAAAGCCCGCCAGCGCTCGGATTGTCATCCGCAACAGCGGGGCCATTCCCATCAGTAAGGTTGAGGTGCAGGATCCTATCCCTTGGGGCGTCCGCGTGCTGCGGACCAATCCGCAGGCCAGTCAGCAGATACAGGGAACTCTCGTGTGGACGCTCGGCCCCATGAAACCCGGGGATGAAATCGCCCTGGAAGCGGAGTTCATGCCGTTGCAGGAAGGCGAGTTGGGAAGCGTGGTGACGGTCCTCGTCCATGCTCAGGCCTCGGCCAGGACGCGTTCCACCCGACCGCAGCTCGCGCTGAAGGCGGAGTTTCCGCCTCAGGCCCTCATTGGTGATGAAATCACGGCAACGATCACGGTGACCAACACCGGCTCGGGCGTGGCCACAAACGTGGTGCTGGAGGAACACGTTCCCCAGGAAATGCAGCATCCCGCCGGCAGCGAGCTGGAGAACGTGCTGGGGGACCTTCGCCCAGGGGAATCCCGCCAGGTCCAGTTGCGCCTGCGTGCCGTTCGGCCGGGATCGGCCGTCAATCGGCTGATTGCCCGAGCAGACGGCAACGTTCGGGTGGAGAATCAGAACACCATCAACGTGCTGGCGCCGCAGCTCAAACTGGCGATCGAAGGACCCGCCAAACGTTTTCTGGATCGCGAAACAACGTATCAGATTTCCCTGAGCAACACGGGCACGGCCAGCTCGCGGATGGTGCGTTTGACGGCCGCCTTGCCGCCGGGACTGCAATTTGTACGGGCCAACAATGCGGGCACGTACGATCCCACCACGCACAGTGTCCAGTGGTTGCTCCAGGAATTGCCCGTCGGCCAAACAGGGCAGGTGGAACTCGTGGTGCGACCGATCGCTGCCGGGGAGCAGCCGCTGACGTGCACGGTCCGCGATGAACTGGGTCTGGGAGACGATCAGCGGCTGGCCATCCAGGTGGAGGGCATCTCCGCACTCCATTTCCAGGTGGCGGACACGCGAGATCCGGTGGCCGTGGGCACAGAAACCACTTACGAAATCCGCGTCGTCAATCAGGGAACCAAAGAGGCCACGAACGTGCAGGTGATGGTGATCCTGCCGGAAGGCCTGCGACCTCTCGCCGGCGAAGGTCCCACCAACAACACCATCAATGGGTCGGAGGTCCTCTTCGGTAAATTGCCTCGCCTGCCAGCCAAGGCAGAAGCGGTGTTCCGGGTGCGTGCTCAGGCAATCGCCCCAGGCGATCAGCGTATCCGCGTGCAGATCCTCAGTGACGATATCCGCCTGCCCATCACCAAGGAAGAAAGCACCCAGGTGTACTCCGACACACCGTGAAAGCCGCGGCATGTTCCCGGGCTAAACGGGGAACAGCACCAAACCGAAACGTAAAAGTCTGGAAGCACTGCCCCGGTGATGGCCACACGGCCAGAACTGCGAGGACAGCCGGACCTTTTTCGGCCGTGGGCGTTATCTGCGGTGTGCCACACGCGACTATGACTATTCGGTGCGTACGTCCCAGCCGGCTCCGAAAATGAGATCGTAGGGCAGCGGCGTCATCACCGTCGCCTGATCCTGGCCTCCGGCGCTGTCGCGGACTTTGACAAATTCAAAACCGCGCAGGATGAGCATCGGGCGGCGCGCTTCGGCCAGAAGACGAGCGAAGACCAATTGTTCCGGCGTCGCTGTGATGAGATCGTCGAACACGGTATCCCACAGGGCGGCTTTGTCCCTGTCCTGGGGTGATAGGGCTTCGGCTTCAATGAGAGGAAATCCCCGTACCGTTACGCGGTACACGTTGCCACCTGTGGACTGGTCGAAAAGCTCCGTTTTATGGGGTTTGAATTGCAATTCGTCTTTGAAGACGGAATCCACGAGCCTTGCCCGATCTGCTCCCACCTGAGAATAGGCCACCACGGAGGGAAATCCGTGCGCGCGGACGTCATAGCCCGGCCCTGTGCGGCGGCTCAATCCCCACTGCCCTTCAAAGACTTCGTCGCCGGCGCCATCGAAGAAAATCGCACGGTCGTTATTTCCTCCCCCGAAGACATCCACCAACTCGAACAACTTGATGCGCAGGTAGGACCGGGCGGTGATCCATTTCACATGGCCCAGGGCTGGTTCGAACTTCATCCGGGCTGCGGTATCGGCACCGTTTTGCCACAGGGTGTCGGAAAGCCAGGCCGTATCGTAGCCTCCCTGGGTGCCGTAGATGTGCATCTCTTCAAACCCAGTGCTCGTGACGACGGTCACTGATCCTGGGGGATTGGCACCAGGCGAACCGGTGGCGCCGCGATGGAACACGACCCGGTCTGGCCAGGCTTCCACCTGATCATCGCCGATGGAATCGGTCACGATCAACACATCGTGGCCGGGGCCCGCCTGGATGGCGATCGTCCGGCCGGTTTCTGGGGTAACCGGCAGCTCGAAGGAGACTCCCTCGATGGTGATCACCGTGCCCGGGGCGCTTGTGTCTCCGGTGAACGCGACCTGCACCGTGTCATCGTGCGACGTGTCGAAAACGGTGATCGCGCCCGTCGTGGGGTCCTGATCCACGAGATTGGCGATCGTCCAAACAACCTCACCGATTCCGGAGCCGGGGGCTACATCCAGCACGAGATGGTACACGGTCCCAGGTTGGGCTCGGGAGAAATCAAGCTGCACGGTGCCGTCCACAACGTTTGAGACGGCCACAGGCTCCGATTGGGCCTCCACAAGGGGATCCGCTTCATAAAGTGCGAAATGGATCGCGTCGGGATCCGCCGGGGAGGGAGCTCTCACGGACAGTCCGGCCAGGTGCGCGACGAGCAGTCGGTAAAAGATACTTTCGCCCTCGGGCTCCGTCTCCACGATGTGCCGAAGATCGATGGTCCCCAGTTCGACCCGCTTTGTATACAGGATCTCGGTGCTCACCGGATCGCTCGTGAGGTCGGTATCGTCACGAGCAATTGCGAAAAACCGATAGCGTCCCAACGGCCAGGCTCCGAGGGTGGTCGCGTCGATTTCCCAGATGGCCTCAGTCTCCGCGGTTAAACCGGTTGTTGCCAGGAGCGGGTCGTCAGCGTCCCAGTTTTCATTTCCATTGGCGTCGAGATAAAGATCCAAGGAGTTGACGGTATCCAGGCCGTTGGGATCAGCGATGCCCTGAGCACGGAGGAGAAGCGGTTCGCCTCTCAGCAGAATCGGTGAGTCGGCGACTAACCGAGCGACCACAGGTGGTTGAGCAAAGGACAGGGCAGCCGTGAAGCCGTCCTGGTCCCCTGGCTCGCCGAGGAGCACGGCCGTTGGCCAACTGGGAGTGGAATAGCTGTTACCCACCACGTGCAATTCCGAATTCGGCGTCGGCACGAGGCCCACGACCGAGTCGTCCGCTTCTCCACCAAGGACATCGCTGGTGATTAGTTGGCCGGTGGTGGTAAGTCGGAGCACGAATCCTTCGTTGCCCCCGCCGGAGGATCCGAGGATTCGCCCTCCCGCCCAATCTGCCAGGCCCGTTTGCCCGCCCACCAGGATGGTGCCGTCGCTCCTCAGGGCGATGCTCGCGGCACTGTCGTTGCCGGTTCCCCCCAGGTAAGCGTACCAGAGGGTTTGACCATCCGGTTGCATGGCCAGGACGAAGGCATCCTGGTTTCCCTGAGGGCCAGCGAGAGGAGTGCCGTTTGGCCAATCGGTTGATGCCGTGCGACCTGCCACGTAGATGACATTTTGTGAGGCGGCGATGGCGAGGGCCGCGTCCTCCGCACTTCCACCGAGATACGTGGACCAGACACGTTGCCCGGTGGAGGACAGCCGGACCAGAAAACCGTCGTAAGCACCGCCGTAGGTGAGGTCTTCTCCGGCGACCATCCAGTTGGGAGAGGATGTCCGGCCCGCGACATAAACGGATCCCTCGGCAAACGCCAGGGCGAAGGCATAATCCCGCTGCGAACCGCCCAAATACGTGGACCAGACGAATTGTCCGGTGGTTGTCAGCTTGGCGGCAAAAGCGTCGAACGTGCCACCGTTGTAGGTCGAGTCGAAACCGCCGTGGATCCATCCCGAAGAACTGGTCGTGCCGGCGACGTAAATATTCCCGTAACCGTCCAGCGCGATGGCGGAAAGCGTGTCCCAGTCGCTTCCACCGAGGTAGGTTCCCCACAGATAGGCCCCCGTGGGGCTGAGTTTGACCACAAAACCATCGCCGAATCCAGCGTAGGTGGTGTCGTACCCGCCGGAAATCCAACCCGGCGAACGCGTCCATCCCGCGACATAAATATTTCCGTCCGCATCGACGGCGACACCGGCGGCGCCATCATCGAGAACTCCTCCCAGATATGTTGACCACAGCGGGGTACCTTCCGGGGAGATCTTCGCGACGAAAGCATCGCCATCGCCAGCCCAGGTGGTGTCGTAGCCGCCGGAGACCCAGCCGCTTGAAAAACTCGTACCCACCACGATAAGGTTCCCGTCAGGATCCACAGCGGCGGCCCGGACTTCGTCGTACTGAGTGCCGCCGAAAGAGCCGCTCCAGGAGACTGAGGAGAAGTCGGCCAGTGAAGTGGCGGCGAGCAGGAGACGCGGTTCCAGGGATTCCAGGGTTAATATTCGCTGAGCAGGCGGGGATCGACGGTCTCGCCGAGTTCGGCGGTTCCGGAGCCGTTGCGCGGAGCGATCAACAAGTGCGCCCGCGTAGAAAAGGGAACTTCTTCCATGAGGCCATCGTCTCCCGTCGCGTCGCAGCATGGAGGCGATCTCCTGTTTCTTTCCCGCCTTGGTCTCACAGATTTGCTACCGGAGATCGCCGACTGGGATTGGAGTGTGGACATGCCGGGACGGAACTTAGCGGTTGTGTCCGGCGCTGTCTTTCGGCAAAGAGGTACAGTCGGGAGCACCGGCTCAGCGTGCCCACAAGCTAACGCAGGAGAGAACCCTATGCAAGCTCCCCCGGGCTGAGCTATCGGCACTTTTTGTGAGAGCTCGTGAGAGCGCAGAGGCGGAACGTGCGGTACGGCAATGCGTGAGGTGCGTCTTCGGTCGGGCATCAACCGTGGCGTTGCAGGACGGGATCTCTCGCGCTATCCGGAGGGGCGTGCCGGGCAGGCAACGTTTTTTCGAGCATTCGGAGGGACCCGCCCGTCGGCTCCTTCTTTCCGGAGGGACGTGCTTGTCACGTCCGCCGTTCCAACGCTGGATTGTCCATTTCAACTCACCGCTCTTCAGGTCCGCCGTCCGACGTTGGATCATCCATTTCCTTCCTCGGGCACGACAAGCGTGCCCCTCCGAACGATTTCCCGGAGGGACCTGCTTGTCAGGTCCGCCTGCGAGGATTGGGCGATCGATTCTAGGTCTACGGATACGATAGGGGTGTCCCTCCGACTATCTGTTCGAGCTAAGTCACCTTGCCAGCGGTGACGTGACGGAACATGCTGGATCGAGGGCTTGCGCCCCAACAATGCGGCACTACACCGCGTGAGAGAATTTATGCGTTACGGGAAGGAGTACGGAAAGGGTAGGTGGTCGAGAGACAGGGCCACATCTTGTGTAAAATGACCTTCCGGTTGTCCAGCGAGCGGGGTGGATCGGAGGTAAAACAAAAACATGATTCGGCTCATTGAGGCCCTCCATTACCGGTGTCTTCGCTACGTTCGCCAGCCTTTGCAATCGTTCCACGTTTTGGTGGGACCGAATGCAAGTGGCAAGACGACGTTTCTGGACGTTGTCGGTTTTCTGGGACGCCTTGTGGAGGACGGTCTGCAGGCAGCACTGGAAGAACGCACCGCTAATTTTCAGGACCTCGTTTGGAAAAGGGGGACCGGCCCATTTGAGCTGGCCGTGGAAGCGAGAATCCCGGATGGGATCAGGGGTCGGGCACCCGAAATGCCATGGGATACGATTCGCTACGAGGTTTGCATAGGAATACACCCTGAGACCGAGGTCGTTTCCATCCTGGATGAGTCGGTCATTCTTAAGCGGTGGCGAGAACCCCGGCCGGTTTCGAGAGAACTTTTCCCGATGGAGCACGTGGCTCCGCGATCGATCATGACGCGTCGCGTGGGGGGCGGAGAGCGCCGAGTCGTGCGAAAGGCTGCGAGCGGTCTCGATCATTTTTACAGCGAAGTGGGAAAAGAATCGGGGAAAGGATGGTTTCCTTCCATTCGGCTGGGACCTCAAAAAAGCGCGTTTGGCAATTTGCCGGAAGACCAATCCACGTTTCCCGCAGCCACGTGGTTCAAAACGCTGTTGTGTGAGGGAATCCAGCCGATTGTCCTTAATAGTTTGCTGATGAAGAGACCCAGTCCCCCTGGTCAGCCCCGAACATTCAAGCCGGACGGATCCAATCTTCCCTGGATCATTGCCGAACTTCGCAAAAACCCCTGTCGGTGGCGGCAATGGATCGACCATGTTCGCACAGCACTTCCCGAGGTCCGGGACATTACAACCGTTGAACGCGAAGAGGATCGACACCGCTACCTCGTCATTGAATACGAGAACGGCTTGAAAATTCCTTCGTGGATGGTTTCCGACGGAACACTGCGACTGCTGGCTTTGACGATTCTCGCTTATCTTCCCTCCCTTCAGGGTGTCTATTTGATCGAAGAGCCCGAGAACGGGATTCACCCGCTTGCTGTGGCCACTGTTATTGAGTCCCTCAGGTCGCTGTATGAGGCTCAGGTTCTGGTGGCGACCCATTCCCCGGTTATCTTGAGTTTGGTGGAAGCCGGCCAATTACTGTGCTTCAAAAAAACACCTGATGGGGCTACGGATGTGGTGACGGGGTTAGAACACCCAAAGCTTCGCGACTGGAAAGAAGAAACGGACCTGGGGACGCTTTTCGCATCAGGCATTTTGGGATAAGTAGACAAATGAAAGATCTCATTGTTTTGACAGGCGACCCAACAATGAGAATCGCTGTAATGGCCCTCCTCAAGCGACATCACGCCCTCCAAATCCGCCCCATTGCCCCGAGTGACGCGGTGGACGTTTATGAACACCCCAAGCGGGATCCAGGTGTGTATCGGGCGGCTCATGTATTTCTGCGGCCGTTTGTGACCCAGTATCGGTATGCCTTGGTCATGTTCGATCGGGAGGGATGTGGCGCGGAAAAGACACTGGGGCGAGAGGAGATCCAAAGAGAGGTGGAAACAAAGCTCAGCAAAAACGGCTGGCAAAACCGGTGTTCGGCCATCGTTATAGACCCTGAATTGGAAGCATGGGTCTGGGCAGATTCGCCACATGTGGCTCGGGTGCTCGGGTGGGGATCGGACCTTAAAAAACTGCGGAAATGGCTGGAGAAAGAAGGTTATCTCAATCCCGGGGAAACAAAACCCCGGCGCCCCAAGGAGGCCATGGAGCAGGCGCTGCGCCTCACGCGAACGCCGCGATCGGCGTCTCTCTACGAAGAACTTGCTGAAAAGGTAGGACTCTCCCGGTGCACAGATGACGCCTTTGGAAGACTTTGCACCGTCCTGCGGACATGGTTTCCGCGTGATTAGCGCGTGATGAGTTCGAGCCCGGCGGAGCGACGTGACAACGGGCAGACTTTGGATCGGCGTGGGTTGAAAATGATGAGCGGCCTTTGCGGAGAAAGTGACACCGCGGCACGCCGAAAAAGTTTCACCACCCAACTGTGGGGAAAGAGCTATTGACGCCATTAAAGAAAGGCTTAAAATCCCTAGCGCTTGGGGGATGGTTGCTGCAACCGTAGGTACTCTTGCCGGGGCGGACGTCGAATGCAGGTCCAACGCTGGCACACATCGTGGGTCGTTCATGCCCCCGCGAAATTGAACCTTTTCTTCGAGGTGTTGGGGCGCCGCGAAGACGGCTATCACCTCATCGAGACCCTGGTCGTTCCTGTCAACCTCTATGATACCCTGGTGTTCGAGGAAATCGCGGGAAGTGACATCGTCCTGGACGTAAAATGGGTGTGGAAAGGGGATTGGGCGGAACTCTGCGGAAAGCATTCCGTGCCGGCGGATGAAACCAATCTTGTGTATCGGGCGGCACGCCTGATTCAGCAAGAAACACGAATCAACCGCGGAGTACGTATCCAACTTTGGAAACGTATTCCCACCGGCGCGGGATTAGGTGGGGGATCTTCGGACGCGGCGGCTGCGCTGGTGGCTTTGTGCCAGTTGTGGAACGTCGGGGTATCCCCCCAGACATTGCACGACTGGGGTGCGCGGCTGGGGAGTGATGTTCCCCTCTTCCTCCACAAAGGACCCAGCGTATGTCGCGGACGAGGAGAAATTGTGGAGCCCGTCCGGCCGGGCCCGCCGCTTCATGCAGTGGTGGTCAAGCCACCGGTAAGCCTGGCGACGCGGGAGGTGTATGGAGCCTGTCGGGTGCCGGAAACGCCGCAGGCGGCCACGCCCCTGCTCGAAGCATGGCAGAAGGGTGATTGGGCCTCGTTCGGAAAGCGGGTGTTCAATCGACTGGAGGAACCTGCGCAGCGGCTGGCGCCGGGGCTGGCCCGCCTGAAACAGTCCTTGGCTCGGACAGGTGGGTTGGCGGTCAGCTTGACGGGGAGCGGTTCCTGCTACTTCGCGGTGTACAGCCACCGCAAACAGGCCTTGGCCGCGGCGCGGCGGATCCAGTCCACCCGGCTCGGTGCTGCATTCGTCGTGCACTCGGTCATGTGAAGAGTCCTCAGGGAAAGGAGGTCGGCCGTGGAAATCACCGAGGTACGCATCAAGCTCATGGACGAGCCCGGAGAGCGGCTGAAAGCCTTCTGCTCGATCACCTTCGATGATTGCTTCGTGGTCCGGGACCTGAAAATCATCGAAGGGGCGAACGGGCCGTTCGTCGCCATGCCCAGCCGTAAGCTCACGGCTCGCTGTCCCAATTGCCGCACGAAGAACCACCTTCGGGCTCAATACTGCAACCAGTGTGGAATCCGGCTGAAAGAGCAGCCGATCGAGCGCGACGAGGAAGGTCGGGCAAAACTCTACGCAGATATTGCCCATCCTATCAATTCCCAGTGCCGGGAAATGATCCAGGCGCGCGTCATCGCCGCTTACGAAGAGGAAAAGGCCCGGGCAAAATTGCCGGGCTATGTCTCGACCTATGAGGATTTCGACGAGGAGAGGACGGCCGAGGCGGCGGAACCCCTGCCCAAAAAACCACCGCACCGCAAGGCGCACAGCGAGCGCGAGCAGCCGCGTGGTCCGCATAAACCTCCTGAGGACGTCACCCAGAAAGAACGGCAAGAGCCACCCGAGGCAGCGGCTCCGTAAAACATTTGGAAAAGCCTTTTCCACTGAGCAGATAGCGCGAACTCTTTTCCGGCACCGGCGTGCTTTTGCTCTCCGTTTTGCCGACTTGACCGCCGGATTGGCGGCATCTTGGTGGGGAACTTTCAATCAGCGGAGTCTTCTGGCGGAGGGGGCTGTGCGAGTGCGGAGGCGATTGTGGCAAGAGCGATTCGTGAATCGCTCCTCCCGCATTCGATCCATGGATCGCTGCTCGGCAGGTCGTTGGGGCCATTCATGAATTGCTCCTGCCGGAATATGAACGGATCGCCTGCGTTGCGGTCAGGATTACGACCGGCTTTTTCCACCCCAGACCAAGGCGATTTTGGAAGTGGCTGAACTTCGGGGACATCATGGATTGACGCTGGGCGGGAAGTGGCGGTAAACTGATGAAGAAGCCTGCGTGGCCGGAACAAAAACCGCCGACGGGCCAGGCAGGTTTTCTTCACACACATTGATATTGGGAAGAACGATTTTCCGGGGCGTAGCTCAGCCTGGCTTAGAGCGCTTGGTTCGGGACCAAGAGGTCGCTGGTTCAAATCCAGTCGCCCCGATTTTTTTGTGCGCTGTTCCTTGCGTGGGACGATCCGCGCCCTCCCGTTTTCGCCTGTCCTCGTCATCATTGTCGCATTCTGGAATTTGCCCGATTGTGCGCAATCACGATCGCCCTTTTGAGCCGCCTGGTAGGAGTTTTTCCCGAGATAGAGGCCTTTCTGTGTTGATGAGTAATTTGATAAACAAAGTCGCTTGACGTTGGGGCGCTCGCTCCCTACAATGCCCGCGAGGGAGCTAATATGAGTTAACGCATCAACAAACAAATGTATTTGGCGGAATCGGAGGGTGTCGCTATGCTCTACCAGCAAATTGACATGGAACTGGCGGAACGGGAAGCCTGGGCTTTGCGGCGCCAGAAGGGAATTCCCAATAACCGGCGCCTGTTTGTGCTCGCCTGCATGGACGAGCGGCTGCCGGTCGAGGAGGCGCTGGGCATTCGGCTGGGTGATGCCCACGTGTACCGCAACGCGGGAGGTCTCGTGACGGACGACGTCATCCGCTCAGCCATGCTCACCACCAACTTCTTTGGCACCAAGGAAATCATCGTCGTCAATCACACCGAGTGCGGCATGATGACGGCAACCGGGGAATTTCTCACAAATGCCCTCCGCGAGAAAGGGATCGACCCGGACAGCGTAGCCATCGATCCGGCCCTGCCCGAACTCAAGCTTCCCCCAGGCGTGTTTCCCAAGTGGATTCGGATGTTCTCCGATGTGGACGAGATTTGCCTCAAGCAGGTGGAGTTGCTCCGTAACTGCCCATTGATCCCTCCCGACGTGCAAATTCACGGCTATGTGTGGGAAGTGGAATCGATGCGGCTGCGACGTCCGGGCGTTCGGCTCGCGGAGAAGGTCAACACTGCCAAGGCTATGGGCGCGAAAGGGTGAACGCTTTCGCGGGCAACCGATTGCCAGGAGCACACGGCCGGCTCACGGGGCAGGTGCTCGATCCGGGCGAGAACATTTGGCCTTGCACAAAAGCGATGGCGGGAGACATCGGCAAAATGGGCTGATCCATGTCCCTCAGCCAAACACCCGGCCTTTCTCAGTCGCTACTTGCCCCGGCCCGGACCGTACCACTCAATGTGTTTCCGCGGACAGAGCCGGAATCCGTGTTGCTGACAAAGTGGTTCCAGCCACGCCATTTTCTCGCGGAGGGTCTCCAGATTGGTCCCCTGGGGCATAAGGAGTACCCGGTCGCGGTCGATTTCGGGGATGGCGGCCAGAAAGCGCTCTGCTTCCTCCACGTCTTCCGGCCGGTCGATCACGAATTTAATCTGGTAGGGATATTCGCGGATAAGCTGCCGAATCACGTCCGGTTGGTGTCGCCGTCGCTCGTGCTCTTTCCACCATCGCGGATGCAGTTCTCTGTCGGGCGTGGAATTGCTGAGCTTGGGACTGATCGACATGAGATGGCACTGGACCGGCCGATACACCGTGCCCGCCGTTTCCACCGTCACGTGGTAGCCGCGATCGGACAGATGCCGGGTGAGGGGGACAACTTGTGGAAACATCATGGGCTCACCGCCCGTCAGCACGATATGCCGGGCGGGAAAGCTTTCCACGCGATGAAGGATCTCGTCGACCGTCAGCAGCGGGCCCTCCGGTTGCCAGCTTGCATAGGGGGTATCGCAGAACCTGCAGCGGAGATTGCATCCTGACACGCGGATGAAGACGCTCTCCGTCCCGGTGAGAAATCCTTCTCCCTGCCGGGACTGGAAAATTTCGGCAATTCGGAGCGGCTGATCGAGCCTTTGCTCCGCCGCGCCGGTTGTGTCCACTTTGGGATCGAGGGCCATGCTGGAAATGGGTAACTGCGTCATCTGTTCACGAGGCGTAGACGATGGGATCCTGGAGTCCGGCCTCGGCAAATCCTTTCTTGCGGAGCTGGCAGGCGTCGCAGCGTCCACAGGCCAGGCCGTCGGGAGTCGGATCATAGCAAGTATGGGTGAGGCCGTAGTCCAGGCCGAGTTCCATGCCCCGGCGGATGATCTGGGCCTTCGTCATCCGCAGCAGAGGCGCGTGGATGCGGAAGCGGGCCCGGCCTTCCACACCCGCTTTGGTGCCTAGATTGGCAAGGCGCTCGAAGGCCTCGATGAACTCCGGTCGGCAATCCGGATACCCGCTGTAATCCACGGCGTTCGCGCCGATGAAAATATCGGCCAGTCCTCGGCTTTCCGCATAAGCCAAAGCCAAGGCCAGGAAAACCGTGTTCCGCGCTGGGACGTAGGTGACCGGGATCTCCCCGGGGCCGGTCGTCACGGGTCGATCCTTGGGTACCGCGATTTCATCCGTCAGAGCGCTGTGTCCGAAGCAGGTCAGGTCCACTCTAAGGATGATATGCTCGGCCGCCTCCAAAAACTGGGCGATTTTTCGGGCGGATTCGAGTTCCAGCCGATGACGCTGTCCATAATCGATGGTCAGCGCATAGATGTGGAATCCCTCATGCCTGGCAATCGCAGCAGTTGTCGAGGAGTCCATCCCACCCGATAGCAGTACCACCGCGCCGGGGCTTGCTTGCGAGGCCATTTTCCCAGGTTTTCCTTTCCAGTCAGAGCGCAAAACGCAACCGATCTCAGGGAGCCGAACCCATCCGCCGCAGTATCCAAAAGCCCCCTCTGCCTATATCATGATTAAAAGAGGAAGTTGCGAGCAATCAAAGGAGACGCGGCGTGGCACAGCAAGCGGAATCTTTTCGACATATCCTGGAGACTTTTGAGAATCAGTATCCGGATCGGGACTATACCATTGAGATTATATGCCCGGAGTTCACCTCCGTGTGTCCGCGGACGGGCCAGCCCGATTTCGGTACCATCACCATCACGTACTGTCCGGATAAACTCTGTGTGGAATTGAAGAGCCTGAAGTTCTATCTCCAGGCGTATCGGAATGTGGGTATTTTTTACGAACACGTCACGAACCGGATTCTCGACGACCTTGTCGCTGTTCTCAGGCCACGGTGGATGAAGGTCGTGGCCGATTTCCGGCCTCGCGGGGGAATTACGACGCGGGTGTCTGCGCAGTATCGGGTGGAGAAGGCGGGCTCGTAAAATATTGGGTGCAGGGAGTACCGGGCGCGGGCAACGAGTGCGCTGAGAGTATCGCCCAGGAAATCATCCCGATCGACAACCCGCCGCGGGGGCGGTCTCTGTGCCATCGAATAGAGAAAAGGAGGCACCTATGAGTAAGGAAGGTTTTGTTGGGCCGCTCGAACGCATCGACGAGACCACCTGGCGAATCCCACCTGATTATAAACCGGGAATGCAGGTCGAAGGCCGCATCTACGCCGACGACCGACTGATTGAGCAAATCCGCAAGGACCAGGCTCCCGAGCAGGTGGCCAACGTGGCGACGCTCCCCGGCATTCAGGTCGCCAGTCTGGCCATGCCCGACATCCACTGGGGTTACGGTTTCTGCATCGGTGGGGTGGCCGCCACGGATCCCGAGGAAGGTGGCGTTATCTCACCGGGTGGGGTGGGGTACGACATCAACTGTGGTGTCCGTCTCATGCGGACGAATCTCCATATTGACGATGTCCGGCCCCGATTGCCCGAACTCATGAATATTCTGTTCCAGCGGATCCCGGCGGGGGTGGGCAAAGGCGGCCCCTATCTTTTTTCCGGAAAGCAGATGGACCAGCTTCTGGAGGAAGGCTGCCGGTACCTGAAAAAGATCGGACTGGCGACCGAGGAGGACCTCAAGAATACGGAAGAAGGCGGCTGCATGGCGGGGGCCGACGCTTCCTGTGTGAGTACCGAGGCCAAAAAGCGAGGGAGCGACCAGTGTGGGACGCTGGGGGCGGG
>NZ_JACIYL010000160.1 GCF_014359955.1 Thermogutta sp.
AAATTGTACACAATCTGCGTTTGCGGCATCTGTTTGGCCAGAGCGGCCACGCCATCGCTGGTCATCTTGGAATCGGAGGCAATCAGCAGTTTCAGTGTTCGGCACTTGGCCAAGGCTTCGCTGGCGGCATCGGTCACCAGCGTCCGGGCGACAGCGAGCGATTCCAAAGGCAATCGGCCACAAATATGAGAGACGAAATCGTCGCCGATTTTGGTATCGTCCACATTGAGGTACACGAGCTTTTCCCACGAGCCGACTACCTGCGCGGCCTTATCGGTGATCAGCGTTCGCGACAGGTCCACAAACTGGAGGTTTTTGAGTGTCCTGAGCGGCTCTAATCCGGCATCGGAAATCTGGGTGCCGGATAAATTGAGCCCTTTCAGGTTGGCCAAACCTGTGAGGAACCGCGTGCCTTGATCGGTGATGCGTGTCTCGGCAAGGCCGAGGTATTCAAGAGTTGTGAGGCTTGACAGATGCTTCAGGCCCTGGTCGGTGATTGCTGGGGGAAGATACAGCTCGCGGAGCGAATCCATGGTGGCGAGCACGGTGAGACCTTCGTCATCCACCCGCGTGCCCATCAAGTTGAGGTACTGCAGACGCAGCGGCGCGAGGGGCTGCAAACCGGGGTTTCCGATCCGTGTGAATCGGAGGTCGAGAAAGCGGAGAGAGGCGATTTTTCCGATTTCCGCCATGGCCTGGTCGGTCACCAGTGTTCCCCCGAGGGCAAGACTTTCCAAATGCTGCAAGGCCGTCAGAAAACTGATCCCTCGATCTGAGACGCGGGTTCCAGCCACTTCGATGACCCGCAAGTTGGGCAATTCAGCGAGGATGGCGAGCCCCGCTCCGCTGACCTGGGTTCCGTTCAGGTAGATTTGCTCCAGCTTGAGCAGGGGAGCAATGTAAACAAGACCGACGTCGGTGATGGGCGTTCCGTCGAGTACGAGAGAACGCAGCTCCCGCAATCGACCAATGGGTTCCAGGTCTGCTTCGGTGATCGATCTGCCAGCCAAATTGACAGAGACGATATGGGCAGCCGGTCCGCTGACATCTGTCCCGAGAGCCGCCCCCAGACCGAAAAGCCGCTGCGCGATGGCCTGCTCTTCGGGGACCAATCGCTTGAGTATCTCCGATGCCGTCAGTCTTTGACCCTCGATCGTCTCAGGGCGAGAAGTCCCGGGTTGGTCCGATAGAGCGCTGGACTTCTCATTGTTCGGCTGGCCGCCGGTCGTCGACTCTCCGGGTGTTCCCGCGGCCTCTCCGGCCCCCAGGCCGCTCGCCAGGAGAGTCAACACAAGGACACAACTTGTAAACCAGATCAGAATCCGTGGGTGCATAGTCAACCAAGCAAGACCGGTCGATTCGGAAATTTGGGCAGATCGGCGGTGCCGCGCGTTATGGAAACGGATTTCTCGGGTTTGCGTTCGAGGATCGCTGACGTTTTCTCGGCGCTGCGCGATGTCGGACATACCCGATGTCGCCCGGTGATTCTCGCTGGGGCCCTCATGAGGGTATTTCACCACCCGGTTCTCGCGCACAGTCCCATTTTACCTTGGGCCACAAAAACCATAGGATAACGCGAGAATATTGACTGTCAAGGAATGCGCTGCCAGATTGTTGCGTTTCTGGGGAGGTGGGGCTGTCCAGTCCCGCTGGAAGGAGACGCGGAGTTTCGCGAAGATGGATTCTTCAGAGGGCCGATTTTCGACGCCGCAGCGCCACGAAAAAATCGGCAGGATTGCCGCGGCTTCGAAGTGGGCCGGTCCAAGAACGAGGGTTCGGCGACTATGTCTATCCACGAAATGAAGATTTTCAGCGGTCGGGCCAATCCGGAGCTGGCCCAGAAGGTGGCCGACTACGTCGGACTGCCGTTGGGAAGGATCTCGCTCGGTCGATTCCCAGATGGTGAGATCTCCTGCAAGATCGAAGAGGACGTCCGCGGCCGTGACATTTTCATCGTTCAACCGACCTGCCCGCCGGTGAATGAGAATCTGATGGAATTGCTCATCATGATCGACAGTTTCAAGCGGGCCAGTGCAGAGCGAATCACGGCTGTCATCCCGTACTTTGGATATGCCAGGCAAGATAGAAAAGACGAGGGCCGGGTCCCGATCACTGCGAAGCTGGTGGCGAATTTGATAACGCGGGCAGGGGCGGACAGGGTTCTGACGATGGATCTCCACGCCCCGCAGCTTCAGGGGTTTTTTGATATTCCGGTGGATCACCTTTACGCGGCTCCCGTGCTGGATGCCTATTTTCTCAGTCTTGGAATCCCTTTGGAAGACATCGTCGTGGTCAGCCCGGATGAGGGAGCCATCAAAAGAACGTTGATTCATCTTCCGGTTTTCGGGGGCAAGCTGGCCATTGTGGATAAGAGGCGAAGCAGTGGCACAACCACTTCCCAGGCCCATTTGATTGGCGAATCGGTCAAGGGCAAGGTGGCCCTGATTTTCGACGACATGATCAGTACCGGGGGGTCGATTTCGGGAGCGGCCCACATGGTTAAAGAAGCCGGGGCGGCGAAGGTGTATTTGGCGGCGACGCATCCCGTGTTTTGCGGCCCGGCGGTGGAACGGCTTTCCTCTGCGCCGGCAGAAGAGATTGTGGTAACGGACACGATTCCGCTGGATGCCAGCCGGCGGCCTCCCAATGTGAGGGTCCTCACGGTGTCCGAGCTATTGGGAGAAGCTGTCAAACGGATCCATCGTCACGAGTCCGTGAGCAAGCTTTTCCGGACGTACCGCTAGACATAGGGTGGAGACTCTTGGGCATGGAGTCTCAAAGGGCGTCCTTCGGGGGGTTGCCCTTGCAATTTTCAAAAAAACGCCAAAAATGAAGATTTTCCAACCGGCCGCAACTCGCTTGCGCGACGATGTCTCGGCGACGGGAACGCTGGACAATTGGGAAAGAATCCGATGAAGCACGCCGAGACCGTTGTGCGCGGAATGGGTGCCGTTAGGCCCGGCAGCGAGTGTTTTGGGTTTTCCCAGGCGGCTGGTGCGGCGAATGAGTAGGAACCGTCGGTAGGGTAGGTCCATGATCGAGCAGATATCTGTGGAATTGCGATCACCGGGTGGGAAGCGGAGCAACAAGCGGCTCCGCGCTGCGGGGAAGGTGCCCGCCATTCTTTACGGCCACAAGCAGGAGAATGTCTGTCTGAGCCTGCCACGGGACGCCCTGGCGGCCGCCGTTCGGCACGGCACGCGGCTTATCCAGTTGACGGGAGCCGTTCGGGAGCAGGCATACATTAAAGAATTGCAGTGGGATACATGGGGGAAGGAGATTCTCCACGTCGATTTGACGCGGGTCACCGCCCACGAGAGGGTTCGTACGGAGGTGCCCGTCGAATTGCGTGGGGATGCGCCAGGTGTGAAAGAAGGCGGACGTTTGGCGCAGCATCTCCACAGTCTCCCGATTGAGTGCGAAGTGGACAAGATCCCCGAGAAGTTCGTGGTCCTGATTACGGAGCTGGGTCTGGGCGGAGCGATCACCGTCAAGGACATCCCCTTGCCGGAAGGGGCCAAGGCCCTTGTGGATCCCGACGAGGTTGTCGTGGTGTGCCATGCTCCGGCCGGCGAGGAGGAAGCCGAGGAGGCGGCGCCGGCGCCCGGGCCTGCCGAACCGGAGGTCATTGGACGCAAGAAAGCTGGCGAGGAAGAGGAGGAGAAAAAGGAGTAGCGCAGGCTTGAGATTCCGGGAGTTGCGGTGGCGTGTTCCGGATTGGGGAATGGCTGCGTTCGTGGTGGACCTCCTGGAGACAGACCTCGACGGAACTGCCACCCATGAAAGTCGTTGTGGGGTTGGGGAATCCCGGGCGGGAGTACGAAGGCACTCGCCACAACGTTGGGTATGAAGTCCTTCGGGAGCTTGCCCGTCGGTTCGCCGAGGGGCAGCAGGTGAGGCGTCGGTTTTCGGGCGAGACGCTCGACGTTACGATAACGGGGACGAAGGTCCTCTTGCTCAGCCCGACGACGTACATGAACCGCAGCGGGCAGAGTGTTGGGCAGGTAAAAGATTTTTATAAGCTTTCGACTGACGACATTCTGGTGGTATGTGATGATTTGAACCTGCCGCTTGGCAGGTTGCGGTTTCGGGCGAAAGGTTCAGCGGGCGGGCACAAGGGGCTGGCGGATGTCATTCGGGTGCTGGGGACGGAGGCCGTTCCGAGGTTGCGAATCGGAATCGGGGCACCGCCGCCGGGTCAGGATGCGGTGCGGTTTGTGCTTTCCCGGTTTACGCCGGAGGAAGAGACGGTCATGCGGGAAGCGTATCGCCGCGCCGCCGACGGAGTCGAACTCTGGGTGCATCAAGGCATACAGGCATGTATGAACCGCTATAACGCAGGCGATCGCTGACGCTGGTCAGTGACGCCGTATTTGGAGTGGTGCGGGTCAAAAGATTGAGCGCTCCGTAGTACGTGCAATTGAGTGGAAGGAGTGGTCATTTGGCGCAGAACTTTTACGAAGGCCTTTACATTCTGGATTCCAACAAGTTTGCCCGTGACCCCGATGGTGTGGTCCGGCAGATCACAGACGTTCTGACGGAATACGGCGCGGAGATCCTGGTGAGCCGTATCTGGGAGGAACGCCGTCTGGCGTATCCGATCAAAAAACAGCGGCGGGGGACGTACTGGCTGATTTACTTCAAGTGTGACAGCTCAAAAATGGATGAGATCCGCCGCCGCTTGCAGCTTGCACCGGATATCCTGCGGTTTATGCACATCAAGATCGATCCCCGGATTATTGACGTCCTCGTGGAGCACGCGCGCGGCGGCCAGGTGGCCGTTCGCACCGTGTCCGAGGCGGATCTGGGGGTGGATGAGGCGATTGATGACGAGGCGGATGTGGAGGAAACGGAAGACGCCGACGTCGTGGACGATTGATCCCGGCGAGCTTTACGCGTGCAGCACGCTGGCTTCAGCGTGTGCTCGCAGATAAGTCACGGCTCGGGGACCTCGCGGGCGGGAGGTGGAAAGTATGGCGAGTTTCAATCGGGTAATTCTGGTGGGAAATTTGACGAGGGATCCCGAGGTCCGTTACACGCCGAGTGGAACGGCCGTCTGTGATATCGGAATCGCCGTTAACGAACGGCGGAAGAGTTCGACAGGGGAATGGATTGAGGAAGTTGTCTACGTGGATGTGACGCTTTGGGGACGGACGGCCGAAGTCGCGGGGGAGTACCTGACGAAAGGGTCGCCGGTGTTGATCGAGGGGCGTTTACGCCTCGACACCTGGGAAAAGGAGGGGGAAAAACGCTCCAAGTTGCGTGTTGTGGCGGACCGCATGCAGATGCTCGGAGGACGCGGGGCAGGAAATAATGTGGGCACCGGAGGTAGGGCCGCAGCCGCAGGGCCGGGGAGCGGAACCCCCGCGCCCAATGTTGCGCCGGTCGAGGATTTTCCACCAGAGGACGATGTGCCGTTCTGATGCTGAGCCGATATTTGCGGCCTGGCGGGCCTTTTGCCAAGCAGAAGTGAGAGCGGCTTTGGCTGAAACGCTGAGGCGGTTGATCCGACAAACGAAGAGACGCACAAACAGACGAGCCCTTTGACAAGACGCAGAACAATATTGGGTTGAGGTTGGCTTATGAACCAGGTGAAAGGCAAGAAAAAATCCCGGCAGCATGGGGTTCGTGGATTGCCGCGAGGTCCTCATGGGGGTGTCCAGCTTCTGCTTGTCCAGAATGTGGAGCACCTCGGAAAGGCGGGGGATGTTGTCGAAGTCAAGCGGGGTTACGCCGTGAATTATCTTATTCCCCAGGGGCTCGCCACCATCGCCACGGACCACCATAAACGCATGGTGGAAAAACACAAGGCCCGCTTGCTGGAGATCGAAAGGGCGCGGATCTCGAGTCTCCGGCAACTGGCGGAAAATATCTCGCAGATGAGTATTTCCATCGAAGCCAACGCCAACGAGGAAGGCCATCTCTATGGGTCGGTGGGGCCGAACGAGATTTCCAAGGCGTTGAAGGCCCAGAACGTCAACGTGTCGCCGGATCAGGTTCGTTTGCAGGGCCCCCTCAAGGAACTTGGTTTGTACACGGTACGGATCCACCTTGGGCATGAGATCGAAGCGGATCTCAAAGTGTGGGTGGTTCCCACCGTGGGTGATACACAGCCGGGTGGTAGAAAGTAACCAGTTTGCTCGCGTTCGCAGGGTTAAACTTTTGATCCCCCGCTGGGGGATTTTTTTTGCGCCCCGGTCGCTACGCGATTTTTCCGGCTGGCCCGGCTTCTCTCACTCGTAGGCTCATGGGGTTTTGACATCGCTTGTACCGACGGGCACAATGGGGCTGTTTTTGAGAGCCGTTTTTCGAGTCGGGTAAGAGACGTTGAAGTGGAAACCTGGGAAGGAGAGTCTGCGATGAAAGCTGCTGTCGCTGAGTGCCGCCGTCGATGGATGGTCGTTCTCTTCGCATGCTTCCTGTTGCAGGTGGTTCCGGCCGCCGTTGCCGAGGAAACCAGCACCCACTGGCCTCTTCCGCAGGCGAAGCCGGAAGATGTCGGTCTTAGAAGTGATGTTCTCTCGAAAATCCGACCCCGGATGGAGCAGTTTGTGGCTGATAAAGAAATTGCCGGGGCCGTAACACTCCTGGCCAGGGAGGGAAAGATTGTCCACTGGGAAGCGGTAGGTTGGGCGGATCTTGATGCCAAAATTCCTATGCAGAGAGACTCTCTTTTCCAGATTGCGTCAATGACCAAACCGATCACAGCGACAGGACTCATGATCCTTGTGGACCGCGGTAAAGTGCGTCTCGATGATCCCGTGGCCAAGTACCTGCCCGCATTCGCGGAAATCAAGGTCAACGGCAAACCCCTGGAAAAGCCGCTCCTTGTCAGGCATTTGTTGACCCACACTTCCGGATTGACCGGGTCGCAACGGACGGAGACCACTTTGGCGGAAACCGTGGCCAAACTCGCGCGAGGCGGCTTGAGCTTCCAGCCGGGAGAACGCTGGGCCTACTCTCCAGGATTGACGGTTTGCGGGCGAATCATCGAGGTGGTGAGCGGTCAGTCCTACGACGAATTTCTCCGTCGTGAGATTTTTCAGCCCTTACGGATGAAGGATACCGCGTTTGTCCCGACGGCAGACCAGCGGTCCCGTTTGGCCCGCGCGTACCAGAGGACACCGGAGGGCAAACTCGTGCCGGGCGGCGGGGCCATCTGGCTTATTGAAGACGCCGGTGTGCGGGCCCCCAATCCTTCCGGGGGATTGTATTCCACGGCTGCCGATCTGGTTCGCTTTTACCAGATGATCCTCAACGGAGGTGAGCTGGAGGGCACACGCATCCTCTCTTCC
>NZ_JACIYL010000161.1 GCF_014359955.1 Thermogutta sp.
GGGCTTGGCCGGTCTCCCACAGATGACTGAGATGCGGTGTGCTCATCGCCGCGAAGAGCCCTGCCAAAGAGACGAACAGCATCGGCACAAGCCGAGATGCGTGGTAGTCACCCAACAGGGCAAGGGGGTCACCGTGATCGGGCGGCAACCAGTGGAGGACCATGTACCGATCCACGACGGCAAACAGGTTGCTGATAGCCCCGGCTGCCCACATCCACAGAGAGTACTGGAGAATCCGGGGCCAAAACGACTCCTGGAGCGAGACGGGCTTGGCCTCGCCAGCAGCGAGACGCCAGGGCCTGAAACCAAAAAGAGCGACGACAGCAGTGATGGCGCAGGCCAGCGCGTAGGCGATGATGACAGTTCGCGCATCATTCCGCCAGAGGACGAGCAGTCCCAGCCCCAGCACGGCGAACAGAATGCTGTTGAGAAGCTGGATGAGACTGATCCAGCGGTTGAGCCGCAACGCCATGGCCAGTTCGTAGAGGTAGTTGAAAGCGGCCACGGTCACGAGGGCCAAGGCGAGATAGTAAACAAGAGGGCGATAGGACCTGTCTCCGAAGACGAGCTCCGCCAGCGGGCTGGCCCAAATCGCCACCGCCGCTGCTCCGCAGAGCGCGAGCAGTCCGCTGACGACGGCGGTCCTCTTCAAAAACAGGCCGAGCATACCCCGTTGCCTGTAATACTCCACATAGCGACCCAGGCAACCCGGCAGGGCAAGGATCATCAGAGGAGTGGCCGTCATCAGAAATCCGAACGCCATGTCCCACAGACCCAACTGGGACGCATCCAACCAGCGGCAGAAGAGCGTAGCGCGAACAAAGCCCACCAGTCGCTGGACTACGGAGGCGGCCAGCAAAAGCGCCATGCCCGTCATGAGAGACGACATCGAGGCTTTAGGATAGACCGGCGATGTCGTAACGGGCCGGTCCTCCACGGAACATGAGGTTTCCCGTTGAAGGGTGCACACGTTGTTGAGTGTCATAAGCGGCTGTCCGAGATCCCGTCGATGTGCGTAAAAGGGGTTCCTGCTTCTTCGCCATTTATTCTGGACCAGGAGCACGAAATTCGGTGATCTTGGCAAAGCGGGAGGATGGGCAGGGAGGATGACGAAAGCGATTCCCTCGGCCCGGGGATCACTTCGCGGGGACGAGGTCCGACCACCGCGTCCGGATCCCATTCAGCGTCAATGGGCATATATTGCGTGAGTGTTCGGCGCAACAGCCGAGGGTCAACGGTAAGCCGATTGCGAAGTCGCCACAGGCAATTATCACCCGCAAATCGGAGGATATGAAAGGGGTGACGGAAAGGAAGGTTGTAGCCCCCGTATGCCGAACACACGATCTTGTAGCCGGCTCGGCGGGCAGCAAGAATCACCGCGGGAGTGACGTGTTCCGGACGCCCGAACGGCACTGACACCGCTCTTACCGGTTGCCCGATCAAATCTTCCAGCCATTTCTTGCTGGAGTCCAATTGACGGGAGAGTTCACCAGGGGAGAGTCGATGAAATTCCGCGTGGGTCCAGCCGTGGGAGCCGATGTCGGCTCCAGCCTCGGCCAGTGCTCGGATCTCCGCAGGCGTGTTCGGCCGAAAGCGATAGCCCTGGGCAAGATCGTGTTCAAAAGGCTTTCCCGTACGGATGTTCTCGACCGTCACAAAATACGTGAAGGGGATGCCGGCTTCGAGAAGATCCGCGAGGGCGCGGAGATTGTCGGCATAACCATCGTCGAACGTGATCGCAGCCGCCGGACGACTGGCCCATCTTCCGTAAAGAAGACTCTCCTGAACCTGGGCCAGCGAAAGAACAGTGCAATGCCGTTGGAGCCACGCGACATGGCGACGAAACGCTCCAAGCGCGGTGCACCATGACGCAGGGCAGTCCCGAGACACATGGTGGTACATCAGGACGGAAAGAGGAGCCCGGCCTTTTTCCGCCAGTCGCCGGCGCAACCATTTGCGGAACGCGATGGTGGAAAGATAGTACACCGGCAACAGTCCCTGTTTTAAGGCTTTCATGAACTGGCCGGCCACACCTGCTTGGGGCATGGATTCTCTCCCGTTCGTCTTGAGCATGTCGATCATCAACTCTCCACGGCGGCAGGTAGGTCTTCCGCTGTTGCGGTTCCTGCGAAAGCGCTACGCGCGACTTTCATGCCTCGCAGGAATTCCCGGGAGCGGCGGCCCCAGTTCCAGAGAGTAAATCGCCAGCGGGCGTTCACCTGCGGGGGCGCCGCGCGGATACGAACGAGGGGCGTCGGTTTGGCGCCGAAATGCCTCTTGTAGGGCTCGTCCCCGCGAAGGAAATCGAACGTCTCAAACCCGCGGTGAATCGCCTTGCGAATGAGCGAAAGGCTCATGATGTGGCCCGGGGAAAGGGTGAGAAAATCGGGGTTGACCCCGGATTGGTAGGCCATCAGCGTTCTGCCGGATATAAGGAGATATTCCGCGGCGACAGGCTGACCCTGCCATTCCAACCAGGCCAGAGCGGCCCGCCCGGCCGGCAGATACTCTGCGAGAATGCGCCTGTGAAAAATCTCAAATGGCGCTGACGCGAAGCGGCCTTGATCGCCCAGTTGGTTTCTCCGCGCCTGATGGAGTTGCACCAGAATATTCCACGCCGACTGCCAGTTATCATCACAGGGTGTCCCGATCACTTCCTGGTTACCGACCACATGGAGAACAAGATCAGGATGGTCGAGGTACGCCCGCGACAGCCGGCGATAACGCCGCCGTACTGAGCGGGGCTGAAGGCTGGCGAGATATTCTTCCCATGTGCGGGGAAGAGGGATCTGCCAGGCGCTTTCTGTGGGACGAATGTCGAGGGCCCATTTCAAGGCTTCGGCCTGAGTGCGCACAGCGTGGAGGGCTGGATCGTCGGCCTTCATTCCATCCCAGTCAATGCGATGGAAACCCACCCGCTGAGTGCCAGATCGGTCAACCGACACATCCTGGAAGTGACTCTTTCCCGTCGCCATCGCGTGGAGAGCGATGAGGGTAACTCGGCCGACAGACTCCTGATAGCACGCCGGAGCGATCGGCCCGAGGTAGTCGCTGCACACCTCTCCCGATCCCAGCCAGCGAAGAACCCAACCCCAAAGAGGATGCCACTGGCAATAGAGGGGGACAATCCCGGCGAGCTCCCCGCCATGTCTGACCTCCAGAACGCGAAGCCGGGGGCGTTTCCGGGATCGCGACGCGGAGCCATAAACCTCCCACCACGTCCGTTGCCACTCATATCGACGGAACGGTTGATCTTCGGCCCATCGATTCCACTGGCCTTTGAGCTGTTCCAGCTCGCGGAAGTCTTCGTGAATACGGACGGACCACTCGTGCTGATCGACCATGTTTATGAACTTACGATCTTTTCCAACGGCAGACGCAACCACCGGAAGCAGCAATTCGCCGGATGACCGCTGAAAAAATGTGGGACATTCAGACAGAAAGGTCAAAGCCGACCGGCAACATACCCACTTCGGCACCGCCCGTCTTGTTGGCAAATTCGCTACAGAAGTTCTTTTCCGATGCCAGAGACACGGTCTCCCAGCACGACCTATACTCCTCTGGGGGCGTCGTTGGATGACAATCCGCCCGTTCTTTTGAAAAGCGTTTTCACCAGAGGGTCATCGTTTCTGTGGTGTTTTGGGAAACAGCGGAGCGCGATGGTTCGTGACAAGTTTCGGAGAACCGTCCCAATGACTGATCGCTTGCCGAAGGTTGTCAAGGGCACGCCGGGTCCGGCGTCTGAGAACGATCTTACGTCTTCAGGATGGGACGAATTGTCTGCGTCCGAATCCCAGCCCGGCGTCTTGCTTTCAGAGTGCACAACCTCACACGTTTGGTGGAAATACCCCGTGTACATCTCTCTGGGATGTGCCCTGTGTGTGGTGGTGCTGGCTGTTCTCGTGGCCGTTTTGAAGCCCGCAGTTTGGGAAGCCCATCAGTCCGTCGTCATTCGGCCGGAAGCCTTTGCCGGTGGTCTCCAGGATGCCCTCGCCGATCAAAAGCGACGGGACCTTCAGAATACTCTTGTGACCATTATTCAAAGCCGGACCGTCCTGGAAGAGGTCTTGAAAGAAGTGGGGCCACAGCGGAGGAAGGGCTCTTCTTTCCCGACGCTGACGGATATCGACGCCCTGCGAGAAGCCGTGAAAATCGTCCCCGTGGCGGGAGATGAATGGGGGGCCAGCGACGTGGTCTCCGTCCGGGTTCGCGATAGGAGCCGGGCTCGCGCAGTCCGACTGACGGAGGCCCTGGTCCGCCACGCCGACCACGCCCTCCAGGAGTTGCAGGCGCGAAGAACGGCAGAGATGGCGGAGGAGCTGACCCGGGCCCAGCGGGCGACAGAAACCGCTCTGGAGGCTGATCAACAGCGACTCCAAAAGATGGAAGCCAACTTGGGTGCGGACGGGATCACCCTCCGGCTGTTGGAGGAGAAGCCGGATACAAGCGGCCTGCGATCGTCGCTCGAAGAACTCGACGGTCAGATCCAGGCGCTGGAGAGCCGTCAGCTCTCCTATGACAAAATGCTGGAAGTGTTGACGCAGGTCCGAGAGACTCCCTCGCAACTCCAGGCGGTCCCCGCCGCTCTTCTGGAGGCCCATCCGACTCTCCGGCGACTTCAGGAGGCCCTAACCGAGGCTGAGGTGCGTCTCATTTCTCTGGAAGGGCAATACGCCGAGGAACATCCGGCGGTCATTGCGGCCCGGCTCTCCCTGGACGAACTGCGTCGGCGAATCGCCGAGGAGGTGCCCACCGCCATCGAAGCCGTTCGCCATGAGCGGGCGATGATCCGCTCCCAGTTGGAGTACCTGCGCAATCAGCGGCGGGAGGAATCGGCCCGAGTCGAAAAGCTCATGGCACTGTTGCCGGAGTACCGGACAATTGCCGCGCGAGTTCGATCGGAGAGCCAGGCTCTGGAGAGCATCCGTCAGCAGCTTAATCAAGCCCGAGCCGCCCAGGCTGCCGTGGCAAGTTCGCGATTCGTGGTGCCGGTGGAACCCGTGCAGACAGGGGCACACCCTGTGGGACCCGGTCGCCTGACTATCATCGCCGGAGGCGCGGCCTGTGGACTGATGGTGGGATTGGCCGTCTTTTTGTGGCTCGTTCCGACGGCTCAGAGCACTCCCCGGACGAATCGCGTGGAGGCCCCGACTCCCGAGTCTGCTCTCGTGCCACAAGAGCAGGCGGCGAGGGAATCTCCCCGGCACCCCAGTGCGACGGCGGAGGAGCCGCAGGTTGACCGGCCATCCGCTTTCCCGGACTTGCCAGTGGTGGTTTGTGGCGAACCCTCGCTCCTGCATCGGGCGTTGATTCAGACCACCCAACTTCCCGTGGCGACAGGAGAGGCCGTCTGTGACCACTGAGCTGGGTACACTGACGTTGGTCGGAATGGGCACGCTCGCCGCCAGCTCCTGGCTGGCCGTCCTGTGGCGAAAAACAGGTCTTTATGGCCTGACTCTGCTCACGGTGGTCACGTCCATCTGCCTGGGGTATTTCTTCTGGCATGTGGAAAAGCCGTTCCCTCTCAGCCTGGACCGGGTTCTCTGGGGCCTGCTCGTTGTGGCCCTGGGGGCGGATTTCCTCCGCCGACGACCCGATTTGTCGTGCCTCGTTCGGGCTGATTTTTTCGCAGGGCTCCTTTTGATTTACTTGTTTGTCTCAGCCACGGGCGGATTTTTGCTGACAGGGGTGACGAGCGGATTTTCCCGCTGGCTTTTCTTCTATGCTTTTCCCGCCACCTTGTACGTGGCGGCAAGGCGATTCGGCGACAATCCCTCCGGTCAACGTGCGACACTCGTCGTCTTCAGTGCCCTCGCCGTTTATCTGTCGCTCACCGGTTTGGCGGAAGTTCTCGGCTGGAATGCCCTCGTGTTTCCCCGTTATATTGCGGACACATCCATTACGGACGAGTTCTTCGGACGTGCGCGGGGGCCGTTGCTCAATCCAGTGGGGAACGGCTTCCTCATCCTCATTGGGTGGGCGGCCTGGACGGTGTTCACGGTGCAGGCACCGCCTCCCCGGCGGGCGCTCTTTCTTCTGGGGCATGGGCTCTTCGCCGTGGCTGTCGCTTGTACCCTCACGCGCAGTGTATGGCTTTCTGCCGCCGCATGTGTGATGGTGGTCGGCGCGTGGGTGACGCCCTCACGCTTCCGTGCCGCCTGGGTGACGACCGCCCTGCTCATGTTGCTGGGAGCGGGATTGGTGGCGGGCGTCTATTTTCGCGAGATGAAACGCGATCGTCATCTTTCCGCCGATGAAGCAGCCCGTTCTGTCCAGCTTCGGCCACTCCTCGCGGCGGCCGCCTGGCGCATGTTTCAGGAGCGACCGATGTTCGGCTTTGGACTGGCTCAGTACGATCGCGCAAAACTCGCCTATCTGGAAGACCCGACTGCTCCTCTCCCTTTGCGGCAGGCCAAGCCATACACGCAGCACAATGTGTTTCTCTCCCTTCTGGTAGAGACGGGTGTCATCGGCCTGGGGTTGTTCGGATGTTTTCTTGCCGCCTCGGTGGGAGTGTTCCGACGAAACTGGGGAAATCCTGCTCGGCCGATGAGCCTTCTGGCACTGGTCGCCGTTGTCGCCTACGTGGTCAATGGGCTTTTCCACGACGTTTCCATTATTCTGGACATGAATGCCGTGCTCTTTCTGATGGTTGGCCTGGCGGTTCGCGAGTCGTCATGCGATGTTACCAAAACTTCCCAGAATGCCCGGCTTGGCTCCCCTGTTGCCTTCACAGAATAGAGAGAGTCGGCTAAACTAAAAGTTCCGGGTGGCGGTGTCTGGCGACTCCCGGCCGGGACCAGAGTCTGGACGGTGGTCGCCGCCACGTTGGATGATTATCTCTACCGTAACTCCCGCGGTTTATGATAAAAAACGGGAGGGGTTTTCGTTTTCCGGTTCGTGCCGGCGGATTGGGTTGTCAATTGTTCAGCAATCAAAAGGGATCCTTCTATGGCAAAACCGCATCGTCAGATCAAAAAGGCGAACCACGGTCGGCGGCCTGCCAACTCGAAGGCGCGTCGGGCAAAACGGTGGGTTGTCCGCACGTAATCGCTCGGTCCGTTCCCGGCCGTGAGTTACGATCAGGTCCGGGCAATTGGGGACGCCGGGCACATGGCGAGGTTGGCTCGTTGCCCGGGAATATTGTCCAGCGATAGGGGTGCGATGAGCGAACGCTCGGCGGAACAGTTTCGGTGCGCAAGGCGTTAAGGAGCTGACTGTGCCCAAGAAACCGTTGATTCTTGACCCTGCAGAGATT
>NZ_JACIYL010000162.1 GCF_014359955.1 Thermogutta sp.
GGCGATCTATCACGGTGAAAAAACCACCGGTGTGAGCGTCATCCATATGACGCCCCAGGTCGATGCCGGACCCATCATCGCCCAGGGGGAAATCGAAATCCTTCCCGACGAAACGGCTCCGGAACTCGAACAGCGGCTCGCCAAACTGGGCGCCTGGTTTGTTCGCCGGGCTTTGGACAACCTGGAAGCAGGACTCCTGGAGGCCCTGCCGCAGGATCCTCGACAGGCGTCGCGGGCTCCCCGGCTGAAAAAATCCGATGGTCTGGTGGACTGGAGTCGGCCTGCGGAAGCCATCCGGAATCAGGTGCGGGCGATGGAACCCTGGCCGAAAACTTTCACCTACTGGCATCGGCCGGGCAAGCCTCCGCTCCAAATCATTCTTGGCCCCGTTTCCACGACCAGCGAAATCCCGCCGGACGTCCCGCCCGGGACCGTCGTAAAGGCCGACAAATCAGGGATCGTGGTGGCCGCCGGCCAGGGGGGTGTGGTGATCACGCGACTCCAACCGGCAGGAAAGCGGATGATGTCCGCCGACGAGTTCCTGCGGGGTTACCGACTCCAACCGGGGGATCGCTTCGGGCCTCCTGAGGAAACTTCCAACGTCGCTCGATCAGCCGGTGCAGAAAACAGTGGAAAGCAGAACGTCGATGAACCGGGGCGTTCGGAGGTCACTTGATGGAAACTTGCTCGACCACCGACTGAAAAGGCGGGCGTTCCCAGGTAAGCACAGCAGACTGGGGAACGAACTGGACGTGACCATCGGCAAATAACCAATTCTCGCCCCTTCCCATGTGATTCCACGATCGGCTGCCACACACACTTGTCACGCGTGCATCGCGCCAGATGACCGTGGTGGGGAGGCCCACCGTTTGGCCATACATCTGGGATGAGAAGGGACTTAGACTGAACGGGTCAGATGTGTAACCCATCTGACCTCCAAGGCTGGCGACCTCGATTGGCCCCTCCGTGTCCTGGCCCACCTTTTTCACGGACCAACCCGGACAACATTGCGGTGTATACCCAAAATGCTCGAGGGAAGGAAAGTCAACAGCGGGGAAGGGAGCGTCCTGCCCGGTGATCCCAGCGAGATGAACCTCCGGGTGAAGCGTGTGGTAATGCCCCAGCGCGGTGTAGAGGCGGTGAAGGTTTTCCTGACAGGCGACAACCTGATGGTGGAATCGTGTCTCCACCAGAGCAGGAAGCAAAAGGGCCGCCAGCAAAAGGATAACAACACAACTGGCAAGAAGATCGAGAAGCGACCATGAAGACCGTTCGCCCGCCCAGTAGTCCCCGAGCGGTGCCCATTGGAAGCCGAACTTCCCTGAGCGTCGGCCCAGTCCCGCGGCGCTGCGTGAACCGGCAGAGACGACTGGCGCACCGCCCCACCCATTTTGCCGAGCCAGGCGCTGCCGCTCCCGGGCGACTAGGGCACAGGTGCGGGCCACCAAACCCGGCGGTGGCACCCACTCTTCCCGGGTCTTGTCGAGAACCTCGAAAAACTCCTTCAACTGCCGAAGGCGCCGCCGTAAGCCTGGCCGCTGAGCCAACTCTGCTTCCAGTTGCTCGCGCTCCTCTTCATCCAGTGCGTCGAGGAGGTAGCCGATTAACTGGGCTTCCGGATGGTCAGGCATGGCTTGGTGACTGAGGCAGCTTCAGGTGATGTTCGAGCTTGCGAATCGCGGAATGCAAGCGACTTTTGACAGTCCCTACCGGGATATTCAGGATCTCTGCGGCCTCGCGGTATTTGAGCCCCTGGTAGTACACCAGAAGGATCACCTCCCGGAGAGCCGCCGGCAATTGTTCCAGGGCCTGCTGTACATCCTCTTTACGCTCGCTGAGTTCAAGTCGTTCTTCGGGATCCAGCTCCGCCCCCTCGACAATGTCCACCAAAGCGCCCGATTCATTCTCGGTCAATTGGCCAAAAGTTCGCTGATCCAAACTCACCAGGCGATGCCGCCGGCTCCGGCGTTGGGCATCAATAGCCTGGTTTGTGGCCACCGCGTACAACCACGGGCGGAATCGTCGCCCTGCGTCAAATTGATGACACTTACGGTGGACCTGAAGGAAGGTAGCCTGGAACGCATCCTCGGCCATTTCAGGGTCGCGCAGGTACTGACAGAGGTAATTGAACAATTCGCGTTCGTACCGGCGGACCAGCTCCTCAAAGGCCTGGGGAGAACCGGTCGTCTGGTACTCGCGAATAAGGTCTTCGTCCGACCACTCCGGCCGGGGCGGACCCTGACCTTCCCAATCGTGCTGTCCAGCGAGCGCGTCCATCTTCAATACGGCTTTTCGAGAAAGTACGTTCGGCCGCAGACCGCGACGACGGGCAACCGAACGAGCTCGCTTGCGAAATTTTCGGACACAGATCATTGTACACTCTCCTGACCACTAGCGCTAAGTTCATTTCAGGCGGGTCGTTGGTGGGAGGGTTGCCTCGCTTAGTGCAAATTGAGCGCCAAACTTGCCGCCCCCTTCTCCCCACGGCGCATTCGATGCCGCAAGTTATTTTCTGACAATACCTTAAGGCAATCCAGGCAACCAATATTCGGCTCACGCGGGCGGCCTCCGAAACTCCGGGAGCAGCCGTTCGCCGGCGGTCGAGCCACGGAATTCCGTGACTGGGGCCCGACAGCTGCAGCAGCAAACCACCCTCAAGAGGGGGCTGGACGGAGCGGGAGTACGCTTTCCGGTTGTTGCGACGCGCGGCTCGATCGGATAAAGTTACGACTCCGTCGATCGCAACAGAGCGAAAAGCCTTCCCCAGCACTCTATCGCTAGTTTCTTTGAATGGAGGAGTTCGAATGCCTGGTAACCGACAAAGAGTCAAACGCCGCGACTTTCTCAAGACGGCCGGAGTCACAGTGGCAGCCGGAAGCGTGGCCATTCCGGAACTCATTTCCCCCCGTGCCCTCGCATCCAACGGCAAGCCGGGCGCCAATGAGCGGATTCGCGTGGCCCATATCGGCATGGGCGGCAGGGGCCGAGGGCTGTACGGCGAAATGAGAGGACTCAGGGATGCCGGTCTGTGCGAGCATGTGGCCGTCTGCGATGTCGATGACAGGCGACTCGAAGAGGCGTCGAAAATCGTTGGTCCGCAGGCCGACGTGTACCGCGACTATCGCTACATTTTGGAACGCAAGGACGTGGACGCCGTGGTGATCGCAACCCCCGATCACTGGCACGGCGTGCAATTCGTCCATGCTGCCGAATGTGGCAAACACATCTATTGCGAGAAACCCGCGTGTTGCACCATCGAAGAAGGAAAGGCGATGATCGAAGCGGCCCGGCGAAACAAGATCGCCAGTCAGATCGGATCCCAGGGCCGTTCCCAGCCTGAGGCGTATCTGGCACATCGGTATCTGGTCAACGGGAACATCGGGCGGGTTTATCGGGTCGATTGCTGGCATTACCCCAGCCCGGTCGATAAGAGTCACACCCCCGATTCCGACCCGCCGCCGGAACTGGATTGGGATTTATGGCTCGGCCCGCTGCGCTGGCGGCCGTATAACAAGCGGTATTTGCATGGGGTCTTTCGCTGGCTTTTGGAATCGGGCGGCGGACAGATTCGCGACCGGGGTGCCCACGTGATGAGCTGCGCGATGTGGTGGCTCGGAGCGGACGGTACAGGCCCTGTGGAAGTGGAAGCGACCGGAACTCCACCCGAAGAAGGTCTATGGGATTCCTGCGTGGAAATGAAGGTCACGTATGTCTTCAAGAATCCCGATTGGATTCTGACCTGGAACCAGCCCGGAGAACCGGTCCCGCCGGAGGAACGAACGGGGAAAGAGCCGGGTGGCAAGATTACGCGGCCCGGTTATGGCGCCGTCTACCGCGGCGAGAAAGGTACCATGGTTCATTGGGGTGGCGACGGCGGCACCTGGGTAGAAAAGAAGGTCCGCGAGTGGGTACCACCGCCGGGCGCCAAGGATGTCTACAAAAGCCCTGGCCATTTCGAAGACTGGTTCGAGGGTATCCGCACCGGCAAGAAAACGATCATGAACGTGGAGGCTGGCGTGGGAGTGGCCTACCTCTGCATCCTCGGAAATCTCTCCTACATGCTGGGGCGAAAGCTCCACTGGGATCCGGTCAAACAGGAAATTATCGGCGACGAGCAAGCTCGACGCCTGATGGTGCGTCCCCAACGACACCCGTACCATCTGTGATGGAAACAGCCAATCAAAAATGGCGGGTATTTTTGAGTCGAAAACAAACAGCGTAGCAATAAAGGGAAACGAACAATGGAACAACTGACCGTCGCAAAACTGATTGAACTACTCAACTCCCCGGACCCGTTTGTCCGACGTGACGCCTGGCTGGCTGCGGGGCCGCTCGGTGCTGCCGCGCTCCGCCCCCTGGCGGATCTTGCGGCCACGGGAGAGCTGGAAATTTCACGTGCGGCAAACCGTGGCATGTGGCAGATTGTCCGCTACGTCGGAGCGCCCGGACGAGAAGAGCTTCGCCGTCCAGCGGTGGAAACCTTGGGCGAGATGGTGGTCGATACTCGGCTTCCCGTTCAGCTCCGCCGCGATATCGTGTGGATGCTGTCGGAAATCATCAAGGATGAGGAGATCGATCAGGCGTCGGCTTTGCCGTTGCTCCTCGATGCCGATCTCGGTGAAGACGTACGGATGGCCCTGCAACGCGTCGCCGGCCCCAACGCGATTGGCGTCCTCAAGGCCGGATTCACTCAGGCGCAGGGCGAACACAAGACGGCCATCGCGTGCTCTCTACGGAAGTGCGGCATCGCCATCGATGAACCGCCCTGCCCGAAGCTCGTCCCCCGCAAGACCACGACGGTTAAACCCGTGGGACGTGATGCATAGAACATTTACCCCTGGCTGGGATTTTGCGGACGAGCCACCAGGACGGCCTTGACATCGAAGATGTGGCCGTTTCTGAGAACTTGAAGCGTCACTTCCTTGCCCACCTCACTCATGTTAACAAGCGTGATGAGGTGGGCATCGTTTTCAATGAGCTTGCCATCCATCCGCAGGATGATATCGCCGGGCTGGAGCCCAGCTTTGGCGGCCGGCGAGTCGGGTGTGACCGTCACCACCCGCGTCCCCACAAGCTGTTGTAAACCTGCCTGCTGCGCGGCCTGATAATCAAACCGCGCATCTAATGTGACCCCCAAAAATGCCCGCGTCACGACTCCCTTTTCCACAAGCTGCTTGGCCGTAAAAAGAAACGTGTTGATAGGAATGGCGAAGCCCACGCCTTCATTTCCTCCGGAACTGCTGGCAATGGCCGTGTTGATGCCGATCACTTCGCCGTTGAGGTTGACCAGGGGCCCCCCGCTGTTTCCAGGGTTAATGGCCGCGTCGGTCTGGAGAAAGTCCTGAAGCCGGACGTTGGAGTCACCGAGATCCAGATCCCGTCGTCCCTTGCCGCTGATGATGCCGAATGTGACGGAGTGGCTCAGCCCGAAGGGACTTCCAAATGCCAGGACGAAATCGCCAATTTCCACCTCGTCGCTGTTGCCCAACGGGGCCGTGATGACATCGCTGACTCCCACCTCCATCACTGCCACATCCGTCTCGGGATCTGACCAGATCCTTAACGGTTGGATGATCCGTCCGTCGGCGAGCGAAATCCGAACTTTATCCGGAGTCGCACCGGCAATGACATGGCGATTGGTAAAAACACATGTCTTCCCGTCCAACTGGACCAGGATGCCGGAACCCGCCTCTTCCACAGGCCGGGCCGCCCCATGCTGAAGAGCGCGTCGGCCGAGGACCTCTGCCTCAATGTGTACAACGGCCGGTCCGATGAGCTTGGCGATGAGTCGTGTGGCGTTCGCCTGCGCCTGAAGCACTTTGACCGCCTCGGCCAACTGCTGCTGTAGGACGGCTCGGGTTTGCTGATCCACCGGACCGTAGCGATCAACCGCTATGGTGATCGTTTTAACTCGCCCCGCCTCTTCGGCCCTGGCGGGGGAAAGCCCTGCAGCGAGAGCAAATAGCAGACCAACAAAGGCCCAAACAACACCTTTCTTGATTAGTTTTATTAGCATTATTTGGTACTCCCGAGTCGGTTCGGCTCGCCGGATCTTCGTGATCCACCTCTAAATATACAACGCCCCTCGCCGGGAGAACGGTCCCAGCCCGGGCAGTTTTTGCAGCCCGGGCCGCAGGAGTGCCCCCGAAAGGAAATCCAGGGATTCAATACAATAAGCGTGTTGCACAACGTACGAAAGACACGCAGTTTACGTAGTATCGGTCAGTCAACCCGTTCACCTGGGGGGAACTTTTTTCTGGCGACACTTGTCGAAATCGAAGGCGATCGACGTGTTGCCACCTCTCGAAGTAGACCCCCCATACGAGCTATATACTGCACGCATTTTCAACAGTCTATGCGTGTTTTGCATTTTCGCTTGATTCACACCCGGAAGTTTGATTAACATGGATCAGTTAGCAGAGACGCATGAGCTGCGTAGAGTTAGATAGATGGGCAGAAAGTCTTCCGGAACAGAGATTCAGAGGCGTTAGGAGAAAAGTCATGAGAATGGTTCGAGTCCTGGGTTTGTTCGCCGTTGTTGCTGGTCTGTCACTCTGGGGCAGCCAGGACGCCCACGCTGGGATCGTGTGGGTGAACCCTGATGATTACGCGGTGGGCTCACAAATTACGCCCCCGTTCGTGACACTCACCGCGGTGCTGGGCAACACCACCCAGAACCCCCCCGATGGTCGGGTGCTCGCTCTCGTCGATGACAAAGGCCATTACCCCAGCACAATCCACTTCTTCGGCTGGCACGTTCTCCCACCGGTCGACACCGATCAGGTCTCCTGGCGGGGAAAATGGGCCAACCTTCAGGCGGTCTTCGACAGTCCCGTGTCGTATGTCGCCATGGACTTTTACCGGAACGATTTTTACGGCGGGTCGAATCCAGATGAGATTGGCTTTATCCTGGCCTTTGATGCTGCCAACAACCTCATCTGGAATGAATGGGTCTATCTCGAACAGTTCGAGGATTGGAAGACGGTGGAGATTTCTCTCCCCAGCCCACAGATCAAGAAGGTGGTGGCGGGAGGTGTTTACGTGAAAAAGTCTATCGATCAGGACATCCTCATCCGCCGACTGGGATACAGCATCGAGCCGATTCCGGAACCGTCGACACTGGTTGCCCTGGTTGGCGGTGCAGGCGCACTGGCTCTTCTCAGACGGCGAAAAACGAGACGGCCTGCCTGAGAGCCGTCCTTCTCCCT
>NZ_JACIYL010000163.1 GCF_014359955.1 Thermogutta sp.
ACCCTACGTTTCAGCAGGTGCAGGCCCTGCGATCTCAGAGACTGAACACCCTGGTGTACAGTGTGCGAAAGACCGATGTGACAGTAACGGCCAACGGGGTGCCGATCATCCGTTACACGGGCGACCTCGCGTCTCTCACGCTGCCGCAGGGTTGGGGCACCATCACGGCTTCTCGTATCTTCTTTGCCACCCGCGGGGCGATGTATCAGATCACCCGGGCAGAGCTCCGCGATCTCGGACCATAAAAGCCCTGAAACATTGAGCATCTGTTCATCGATCCCGTTCCCCGCGGACGACAGGCGTTCTCTTCCACGGATTTTGCGGAAAGGCCCGCCTGGCAGGTCCACATCCCCATTTTTGTGGCGTCCATTTGACGGACCGGGCTCCAACTGCCGGTTGGACGATAGGGACGATTCATGAATCGCTCCTACCAACGCATTGTGCCCGTGAGATCTCATGAGGCTTTCACAAGCGTGGGGATGCGTCAGCTTGGGTGCGTGTTGACGAAGGCGACTTCCGTGGTTATAAGTGTACATATGTACACATTCCCGGCCCAGGGCTGGCCTTTTTCAGAGAAGGGGGGAGATCGCATGTTGCGAGAGTTCACGCCGCTTGCCGCTCACCGGCTCGATGAGTTCTGCCAGCATCAATTGGAAAGCACAGGTCTGATTTTTCCACCGGTGGACGCCTTCCAGCTTGCGGCTCTTCTCAGGTTCGAAGTTGTGTTCGACGTGGCACACCCCCAACGGGCGAGTTGCGTCACGCTGCGGCATGGAAACGGCGGACAGCGGCTCATCGTCGTGCGGCCGGAGGAACGCGTGGAACGCCTTCACTGGGCCGTTGCCCATGAGTTGGGGGAATTCTTTGCCGCGGAGGCGATTCGTACCTTGGGAACTCCGGTGGACGATGTGGAACCACCTCACCGGGAATGGCTCGCCAATCAACTGGCCAGGCGTCTCCTTGTTCCCTCTCGCCCGTTTTTCGTTGACCTGCAGCGATTAGATGGGGACCTGATCGCACTCAAGAATCGTTTCAGCACCGCCAGCTATGAGGTGCTCGCCAGGCGGATGCTGGATGCCACTGATCCATCCGTCATCACCATCATGGATCAGGGAAGAATCACGTTCCGCAGAAGTAATGTGCTTGAGCGAGTACCTGGATTGACCGCGATGGAAAAGGTGGTCTGGCTTCGCGCTCACCAAACGGGGCTTCATCAGCGGGAAGAAAGCGAGAGCGAGCAAGTGCAGGCTTGGGCCATCCACGAGCCCGGCTGGAAGAGGGAAATCATTCGCACCACAGCGGCCTGGATGAATTGGTGATCGGCACCAAGATAAATTTTTTGCCCGGCGTGAGTTGACACTATTTCCTGGACTCGTCGTGAGGAACGGTCCCGATCACCAGTTCTCCTTTGTGCACTCCTTTCAGCCCGCGAAGTCGGGCCGCGATTTCGCGAAGTTGCCGGGCTGGTCCCCGCAGCAGAATGACCTCCAAACAGAGATCATGCGTCAGGTGCGCATGGACCACCGAAATGACGAGATCATGGTGATCGTGCTGGAGTTTCATAAGCTGGTCGCGGAGCTGACTGCGATGATGATCATACACCAGCGTCAAAGTCCCCGCGACATCGTCTGCATCTTCGATCCATGCACGCCGCGCCAGCGAGTCGTGGATGAGCTGGCGAATCGCTTCGCTTCGGGTGGCAAAACGCTCTTCGCGACAATATCGCTGAAACCGCTTCAGCAGGTCCCGTTCCAGCGAGACAGAAAAGCGAACAATCTTTGACACGCGATCCCCCTGTCTTGTCGCTCTGCTCGAAAGAACTTGTCCCGGTCAGGACTGCGCAATCTCCGCCATCACCTCATCGGGAATGTTGAAGTTCGCCGACACGTTCTGGACATCGTCGTGTTCGTCGAGCTCTTCCATGAGTTTCAACACTTTCCTCGCTGTGTCTGCATCCAGGTCCACGTAGTCTTTGGGAATACGGGTTACCTCCCGGGATTCGCAGGGGATACCGGCCTGGTCCAGCGCCTCACTCACATCGGAAAACTTGCTGGGGTCGCACGTGACTTCGAACTTGTCGCCCGCCTGTTTGATGTCCTCGGCCCCGGCCTCCAAGGCCACCTCCATCAACCGCTCTTCGGAGACCTGGTCCGCAGGAACAATGAACAGACCCTTGGTATCGAACATCCAGGCGACACATCCGGTGCTTCCGAGCTTCCCATTGTGAAGTTCAAAGCACTTGCGGATTTCCGCGGCTGTGCGATTGCGATTATCGGTGAGGACGTCGCACATGATGGCCACGCCGCCCGGCCCGTAGCCTTCGTAGGTCACTTCTTCCAGGGCCGCCCCCTCAATTTCCCCCGTGCCGCGCTTAATTGCCCGCTGGATGTTATCCTTGGGCATACCGACCGCCTTGGCAGCTTCAATGGCCGCCCGCAAGCGAGGGTTCATTTTCGGATCTCCGCCCCCGATTCGGGCCGCAATAATGATCGCTTTGGACACCTTGCTCCAGATTTTCCCCCGCTTGGCGTCCACAATAGCCTTTTTGTGTTTGATACTCGCCCAGTGCGAATGCCCGGCCATAGAAGATACTTCCTTTTCTTTTTCGCCACAGACGTCGCTGGTGTCTGACATTGTTATCGCCTTGGCTTCCCGCTCCCTCTTAACTCAGTATATCACTCGGCCAATTTAGGCCACAAGAACCGAGACATTCTTCACAGGCACATGCCTGGCACGTCCGCGGCCGGAGGGATCCGTTCCTGCCTGTCGGCGTTTGATAATCCGAACTGCTTACCAGGGCCCCACCAGCGTGTTTCACTCAAAAGATTTCTCGGAGAAAACCGCTTGTCCGATCACGTTGCCAGCTTCGCAGAATCCATTCCACCGGTCGGCCTCTGGCCGCTCGGTTCAGTGCCTGGTTAGAACGGTAGGGACCATTTCATGGATGGCCCCTCTAGCCCAATCTGCCCGTGGTGTGTTGTGGGCTTTTGCAAAAGTGACGATGGGGCAGCTTTTCGGGTTGTTGCGGCTCTCCGCACGATCGGTTACACTGACTAACAGGGATGGTCTGTGCAGACAGAGAAGTTCGGCACGGCATCAGGGAAAGACCGCCCGGGTGGGGTTGGTGAAGTGACGGCCGAACCTGCAACCGTTCTCGAGGGTGCCCATGGGGCTTCCTGAGGGGCGCAGATCTCTGCTTCTTTCGACCGCCCATAGTATAAGGTGCCGCTGTGGCTGCCGGTGTACTTCAACGGCCGACGCTTGTGCTCAACCGACATTGGCAACCGATCCACGTAGCGACGGTTGCACGGGCCCTGGTTATGGTGTACCAGGGGACGGCCCTCATCGTCGATCCTGAGGACTTCAGCACCTACACCTGGTCTGACTGGACACAATTGGCCCCCGCCGAGGGTGAGAGCTTCATCCAGGGGGTCTCCTTCCGGCTCCGCGTCCCGGAGGTGATCACGTTGCGTGAATACGATGGCGTGCCCCACTCCAGCGTTCCGTTCAGCCGGCGGAATCTCTTTAAGCGTGACCACAACACCTGCCAGTACTGCGGCAAGCAGTGTCCGCCAGATCAACTGACGATTGATCACGTGATTCCCCGGGCAAGGGGCGGTGAGTCCACCTGGGAGAACTGTGTTCTGGCCTGCGTGGACTGCAACCGAAAGAAGGGCAATCGCACCCCCGAAGAGGCGGGAATGAAGCTCCGCCGCAAGCCGACCCGGCCGAAATGGCGCCCCATCTACGCCGCCCGTGAGATTCGCATCGAAAGCTGGAATCGCTTCATCAGCGAGGCATACTGGAACGTCACCCTCGAGCGGTAGACAGAATCCCCTTGGGATTTTCGTCGAGTTTTTATAAAGTCGGCCGGTCTTGCCACCGATTTCAACTCCGGCTATGCTTGCACATGTGTGCAATTGCCAAACACACCGAACCGGCCCGGCGTAGTACAAACAGATATGCAGGAGCGTTTCCCAGCCATGACCAGTAAGCTTGACCCCAAGGTGCGTGCTCGGTGCGAAAGCCGGGCACAGGTGATCAAAGCCCTGGCCCATCCCTCCCGGCTGATAATCCTCGAGGAATTGGGGAGGGCGGGAGAGAAGTGTGTTTGCGAGCTGGCGGACCTCCTGGGCCTGGATATGTCCACGACTTCCCGCCATCTCAGCCAGATGAAGGAGGCCGGTATCCTGCAGGATGAAAAAAGGGGACAGATGACGTTTTACAGGCTTAGGACACCCTGCGTCCTCCAGTTTCTCGACTGCATTGATGGGGTTATCCAGCAGGGGCTGGAGAGCAGGCTGAAGCTGCTCCGCTGAGTTCCCTGGGACGCGACAAATCCGGTAGTCCGGGCGGCTTTCCCGAGGAGTTGCTCGGGATTTTTAAAGGAAGTGATATTGCATATTTAGCCAAATACGCATAAACCTATCAAAAGGGAGTTCGCTGACCATGACGCGAAAAGACTGGGGAATTTTGGCCGCTCTGGTGATCGTGTTCCTCCTGGCGTACTTTCTCAACTTCAGTTCGCCGAGGATTCAGAACGCGGTCATGGAAGCCTTTCTCATGTTGCAGTGGTACGCGCGAAACCACACCCTCGCCTGTGTCGTGCCGGCCATGTTCATAGCGGGCGGAATTGCCACCTTCCTTTCCAAAGAAGGCGTTCTGCGACACCTCGGACCGCAGGCCAACAAGATCGAAGCCTATGCGGTGGCCTCGGTTGCAGGAACCGTGCTGGCCGTCTGCTCCTGCAGCGTGCTTCCCATGTTCGCGGGAATCTACCGGGTAGGCGCCGGACTGGGGCCTGCGGCGGCTTTTCTCTACTCCGGCCCGGCGATCAATGTGATGGCCATCTTCCTTACAGCTCGGGTCCTGGGTTGGGACCTGGGAATTGCCCGGGTGGTGGGTGCGGTCGTTTTCGCCGTGGTCATCGGCCTCATCATGTCCTGGATCTTCCGCAAAGAAGAAACAGAGCGAATCAAGGCATTCATGGCCCTTCCTCCGTCGGCGCCACCCAAGCGCAAGCTCTGGCAAAACGCGGCGTTTCTCGGGGCGATGGTCCTTTTCCTGGTGTTTTCCGACTGGAGCGACCCGAGTCGTACCCGCGTGGAATTCAACCCTGACACTCAGGTGACGCTCATGGACGGTTCCGTCCGTCAACTCAAGACGACAGGACCGATCGACGTGGCGGTGCTCCAGGAAACCACGACAACTTACCGCCTGCAGATGGAGGAAACCATCCCCGAGCTTTCCAAAGGAATGAAGTTCAATGTGGACAAGCGGTACATCCGCAGCATGGCTCAGGATACCCCGCCGGGTTATGAATTCGCGGCCTGGGTGTATCGCAACCGCTGGTACTTTGCCGGTGTGTTCCTGTTGCTGACGATAATCATGGCTTTCTCCTGGTTCGAAAAGGCGGAATTGGGAGCCTGGCTCGGAGAGACGTGGTCATTCGCCAAACAGATCATCCCGCTCTTGTTCCTCGGCGTGTTTGTGACGGGCTTCGTGGGAGCTCTGCTTCCCGAAAAAGTGGTGGGATCTCTCGTAGGAGGAGATAACTTGCGGGCGAACCTCGTGGCGTCGGTCATCGGCGCGGCATGGTATTTCGCCACACTCACCGAAATCCCCATTCTGGAAGCGTTGATCGGTTTGGGGATGGGGAAAGGTCCCGCACTGGCACTGTTGCTGGCCGGGCCGGCCCTCTCCCTTCCCAGTATCGCGGTCATCTACAGTGTGTGGGGATTTAAGAAAACAGCCACCTTCGTGGTACTCGTTGTGATCATGAGTACTATCGTGGGAATGATTTTTGGAGCGTTTTTCGTCTGATTTCGTGAACCCTGCCAACGGAAAGGAGATGTTGCCATGAAACTCATTCAGGTTCTCGGTCCCGGATGTGCCAAGTGTCAGGCCCTTCTCAAAAATGCTGAGGAGGCCGTCAAGCAACTGGGAATGGAGGCACACATTGAGAAGGTATCGGACATTAACATGATCACAAGTTTCGGCGTGATGATGACGCCGGCTCTCGTTGTGGACGGTGAATTAAAGCTACAGGGCAAGGTGGCCAGTGTTGACGAGATCAAGCAAATCCTGGCGGGCTGAAGGCCCCTGGAACAAGCTGTCAGTCGCCCGGCACCTCAACCTGCGCAGGAAATTGACAAAATGGCCGAAGAGACCAGTGCACGGCCGTGTGCTTGTTGCGGCACAGAGGTCGCTGTTCTTGCCTGTTCGGGGGTCTCCAACCTGGGGCACCTGGCAGACCTTGCTGCCCGCGAGCTGAGCCACCGTGGCTCGGCCCGCATGGGATGCCTGGCGGGGATCGGGGCAGGAGCCGCGGGCAGCATTAGCGCCGTCCGCAACGCCCGCCGTGTTTTGGTCATCGACGGTTGTCCCACCCAGTGCGGACGCCGTACCCTGGAGCGGGCGGGCCTTACAGAGTTTGTTTCTATACGGGTGGACCAACTCGGTTTTAAACGGGGTGAATCGCCTGTCACTCAGGAAAATGTGCAGCGGATTGCCGACGAGGTGTGCCGCATCCTTTCGGCGGGACGCCCCGCAGAGGGTGAAGCGGATTCCGCCTGTTGTCAATAATGGACATTTTAGAGGCGTGCGTGGCCCGGCGAGCCTGTTGGAGATGACCGGGAACCGGTTTCGCGACATCATTCGGGAGGATTGATTATGAGTCAGGGAGCGCATTGGCGGAACGTTTTTACGGGCGTGATGCTCCTTTTGGCCGGCGCAGCCCTGGGGGCGGCAGTGGTCAAAATAGCGGGAAACGGCACACCGCCGTCGCAGACGGTGACGGCTTCCCCTGCTGCTGCCAGCGGTCCCGCCCAGGAGCCAGCGCCGCAAATCATAAAGGACGGCGTGCTCGTCTATCTCTTCCATGGCAATGTGCGGTGTCCTACATGCCTGGCCATCGAAGCCAGCACGAAAGAAGTGCTCGAGACGAACTTTGCAGGGGAATTAAACTCGCGCAAGATCATTATCCGTGAATTGAACTACGAAAAGCCGGAAAACAAACAATATATCGAAAAATATAAATTGATCGCCCCGACGGTCGTGATGGTCCGTATTCGCGACGGGGAAGAAAAGGAATTTGTTAACCTCATGGAAGTCTGGCAGTGTGTGGGCGATAAAGAGGCATTCACACGCCTTATTGCCGATAACCTGAAAAAGATGCTCCAGGATATAACAGGTTAGTTGGGTGCG
>NZ_JACIYL010000164.1 GCF_014359955.1 Thermogutta sp.
AACCAACCCTGGGAGTCGTGTGTTTCCAGGGGGCGCACATTCTGGGGCATCGGCTCGTGCCTTTGAAGACGGGTGACAACGAACTGGAAATTCCAATTTCGGCTGAAATGGCGCCACGATTTGATTTGAGCGTGGCCGTCATGCGCGATATCCGGGATGATCGCGCTCTCGTGGGAGGACCATCGGGTGACTCGGATGACGCGGTGGCCGATGTGACGCCTCCACCACGACGGTTTTTCGAAGCCGTGAGCGGATTTGACGTCGAGCGCGACCTGCGGGTGAAGGTGGAATGGAAGATCAAGGGCCAACCCGCAAAGCAAACACCCAGCCCCGGCGACGAGTTGGAAGTCACACTGACCACCACCGATGCCCAGGGACGACCGATCCCTGCTCAGATCAGTGTGGCCCTGGTGGAATCGCTTCTGCTGGAGCGTTTCGGCCGTGGGCCGTCGCTGGTGGAATGGTTCCGCGGCGAGATGCGTGAGGGGGCATTTCGGACGCTCAGCACGATTGAGTTCCGTTATCAGCCAATCACCCGTCCCATCGACAGACTCTTGCTTGCTGAAGAAGAACGGGAACAGCTCGAAGCGGATGAGGCGGCCACGCGACTGGCCCTGGGGCCCGCGGGCGGTCCGCTAGGCGGCTTCGCTGGAGTCCCAAGGGATGCGGCGGAACTGGCGGAGCAATCAGCCATCCCGGAAGCGGAGGCATTGGGGAGAACCGCAAACGAGCCGCTGGCCGAGGTCGAAATGGCCAAGAAGGCCGATACCCGCGCCCGCCGCGGTAGGCCAACAAACGGCGAGTTGGCTCAGTCAGAACAGAAGATTGAAGGAAGGATGGAGAAATCTGCCGCTGCCAACGCGGCAGGCGAGCGGCAACTGAAGCAGGCGATGGATAAATTCTTTGCGGGCGTGGTGGAAGAAAGAGCCGGAATGGCGGGCCGATTCCTCACTCCTACGCAGGGCAATCTCCAGCAAGTTAGTGCCGCTTCGACACAAGAATTCCTGGTCCTGGATGCCCGAGGACGACTGGAATGGCTGGGCCCCTCGCAATTGCGGAAGGTTGATCTGGCGGCACTCGCCGAGCGGCTCAACAAGGAAGGATCGCTGCTTTATCCGCTGTCGTCCGCCGCAGAAACCGCTTTCTGGGACCCTGCCGTGGAAACGGGGCCGGACGGCAAAGCCACCCTCACGATTCCCCTTCCCGATCGGGCCACCACATGGCGACTCATCGCCCAGGGGATCACCGTCGATACCCTGGTGGGTGAAGACGATATCACCATCCAGGCTAAGAAGGATTTCTTCACCGAGATCAAATGGCCCGGGGTGTTGCGGCTGGGTGATACAGCCGATATTCCCGTCGTGCTCCACAACGGCCGTTTTGACTCAGGCACCGTGGAAGTCGCGCTGACGCGGGTCGTCGGTGCCCGTCGCACCACCGATACGCGGCGGGTCAACTTCCAGCAAAAGGGGCCTGCATCGGTGACGTTCACCGTACCAGTAGCGATGCCCGCCGAATGGTACGAAGCCCTCAAGGCGGCCGAGAAACCCGAGCAGGTGGAAGAACTCCTGCGGCAGAGTGTGGAATTCCATCTGGCAGTCCTCGACCCGACATCCCAAGAGGTGCTGGACAGCACCACACAGTCCATCCCATTGCAACCGCAGGGCGTGATGGAGTATCTGACAAGCGGTGGGTCGGCAACTGGGGACACCACCACCTGGCTGGAATTGCCGGATATCCCGGAAAGTTCGCCCTGGTTGATGGAAATCCTTGTTGGACCGAGCATCGACCGAAGCCTGCTCGACCTTGTGACGGGTTCACCCCAACAGATGAGATTGGCACTCATCGAAACCTCATCTCCTGCGGAAAAGCTGGTGGCGGAATTGATGACGGCGGTGGTCGTCCAGAATTATCTCCGCAAAGTGGCTCCGCAGGACGTTTCCATGATGCCGGTCATCGATGCGCGGATCCGTTCCGCCATTGCCGGGTTGGTGGCCAGCCAGCAGGAGGACGGCGGATGGGCCTGGATTGGGTGTCTGCTGCCTGAAGAACGAGCCCGAAGAAAAGTGGCTTCCGATCCGCGGACGTCTGCTCGGGCTTTCTGGGCCCTGTGCCTGGCGCGTGCGGCAGGCTACGGAGTTGCCCAACCCACCATGGATCGTGCGACCGCCTTTCTCAACCAGGCCATCACCCGCGCACCGGCCGAGGATAACGAAATCCGCGCGGTCCTCGTCCATGCGCTGGCCCAGCAAAAACAGGCCGATTTTGCTCTCCTCAACCGGCTCCATCGGGAAAGACAGAATCTCTCCCTGGAAGGCAAACTGTACCTGACGTTGGCCCTGGCTGCCATGGATCGAAAGCCAATGGCGGAGGAAGTGCTCCACTTGATTGACCCTGCCGTCCTGGCTGAAGGGAAACCGCAGGATCGGGTTGCCTGGGGGACTCTTTCCCCGGCCGAGGCCCACGCGTTGTACGCCCTCGCTCTGGAAGCCGTTCTACCCCAATCCCCTGAATTGCCGCGGCAGATCGATTGGCTGATGGCGCACCGTGTGGGAAACCGATGGATTCCCGATCGGGCCACCGGCCCGGCCGCCTTCGCCCTCACCCAGTGGTTCGCCAACCAGGGATTTCAGAATGAAAGCTGCCGGATCACGGTGTTCGTCAACGATTTTCAGGTAGCCAGCCTTTCCCTCGATCCGCAGTCGGCGACGCAGTCGGTGCTGGTTCCGCCAAAATTTCTCGCAAAAGGAAAACAGCGGATTCAGTTTCGTGTGGAAGGACGAGCCCGTTACACCTACCAGTGCCTCGCCAGCCACTTCGTCCCCATGGCCCAGGCGCGGGAAACCCCCTACCGTTACATACTCCGGGCAGCACCGCTGGAGGTGGAGGGACGTGAGATTCCGGCAGGGGTTGCACCGGTGATCCCCAAACCAGGCTGGTCGATGCCCGTGAATACCGTCAGTCAGCTTCCCGTAGGCAAGCAGGCGATTGTATCGGTGGATGTCTTCCCCGGTTGGGATCAAAAGAGCAATCAGATCACCCAGCTCATCGTCAGCGTACCAATCCCCGGCGGGGCGGCCGTGGTGCCGCAGTCCATCCAGACAACATCCGAACGTTATGAAATCCGGCCGGGAGAAGTCGTCTTCTACGTCGATCGGCGGGATCCTGCGGTCGGCGTCTCGTTCAGTTTCCGCATCGTGGGATTGGTGCCGGGCAAATACGACCTCGACGCCGTGGTTGTGCGGGACGCCGATGATCCCGCAAGTTACGGGGTCATTCGTCCCGGGCGATCTTCCGAAGGAAACATGAAGCTCGAAGTCCTTCCACCGGGAAGTCCCAGCAAGGATCAGTACGTCCTGTCGCCCCAGGAAATGTACGAACTGGGGAAGATGGCCTTCGGCAAGCAGAACTGGCAGGAGGCGGAAAAGTATCTTGGTCAGCTCCTGACGAGTCCAAATTGGCGGGTGCGGGACGAGGTCCTCAAAGAACTGGCTGCGATGATGGTGGACATCTCCCTGCAACTCGACAAGCCGCACGAGGTGGTTCAGTATTTCGAAATCCTCAAAGTCAAATGGCCGGATTTCGAAATCCCGTTCGATAAAATTCTCAAAATCGCCGCCTGTTACGAGCGGATGGGTGAATATGAGCGAAGTTTTCTCATCTTCCGCGCCACCCTGGAAAGCCGGTTTGTCGCCGACAGCAATGTGGCGGGGTTCCTCGATGATCAGAAGGAGTTTCTCCGCAGCGTGGAGGTGATGAACCGGCTCCTTGCGGAATATCCGCCCGAACCGTACACGGCGGCCGCTCGGTATGCCCTGGCTCAGCGGATTTACGCCAAGTCAGGGGAAGACGATCCTCGGCTCCGCAAGGCGCGGATCAACCGCATCCACCTGATCCATCTGGCGTGGGAAATGCTTGACCGCTTCTTGACGGCATTCCCGGAGGATCCGGCGGCCGATCAGGCGGCCTTTGCCGCAGCCAATGCCCTTCTGGACGGCCGCTTCTACGAACAGGCCGCCGCTTCCGCCGCCCGATACGCCCAGCGCTACCCCAAGAGTCCTCTCGTGGACAGCTTCTGGTACATGATCGGCTATTGCCAGTACGCGATGGGGCAATATCAGCAGGCTATCGAAATGTGCAAGAAGGTCGCCGAAACGCAGCGAACGGATCCCGCCACCGGGCGAACCGTGGAAAGTCCCAACAAGTGGCAGGCCCTCTACATCCTGGGCCAGATTTACCACAGTCTCGGGCAACCCGCGCAGGCGATCCAGTATTACGGCATGGTTGCCCAGCGATTCTCGGATGCCAGAGAGGCCATCGAGTACTTCACCCGCAAGGCCATCGAGATTCCCGAGGTGACCACCATCCCACCCGGCCAACCGGTCACAGTACCCCTTCATTTCCGCAACCTGGCCACGTGTGAAGTGCGGGCGTACCGCGTGGACCTGTTCAAATTCGCCCTGCTCAAGCGGGATCTCGCCGGGATCACGGAAATCAATCTGGCGGGCATCCGACCGGAGCACGAAGAAACGCTTGCTCTCGGTGACGGCCGGGACTACCGCGATCGGGAACGCGAGCTGAAGTTGCCCTTCCAGAAAGAAGGGGCCTACTTGGTCGTCTGCCGTGGCGAGTCCTTCTACACCAGCGGGATGGTTGTCGTCTCTCCGCTGACCCTGGAAGTGCAGGAAGACGCGGCCTCCGGTCGTGTGCGGGTGACCATCAAGGATAGTTCCGGCAACTTCGTGAAAGGTGTGGAAGTGAAAGTCATCGGCAGCCGCAACGGGGACTTCGTCTCCGGCGAAACCGATTTACGTGGCGTGTTTGTGGCCGACGGCATCCGCGGAACGGTCACAGTGATTGCCCGCTACCAGGGTGACAAGTATGCCTTCTACCGCGGAAAAGTCGAACTTCTGCCGGAGGCTCTCCCAGCCGCCCAGGCTCCCCAGGGAGCGCCGGTCCCGGGAGCGGCAGGCAAACCGGGCGAACTGCCACGCCGTCGACCGGAAGACGAACTGCTGCGAGGGCTTCGAGAAAGCAATCAACTCTTCCAGCAGCAGCAGATCGAAAATCTGCAACGGATGTACCGCGAGAATCGCAAAGGAGTGGAAGCATCCCAGGCGTTCTGAGACCGCATCAGCCTAACTGGTAGAAGCGGACGGCATTGTCGTGGAAGAGCTTCCCCCGCTCTTCCAACGGACGATCGGCCACAATCTGGTGAAGGGCCAGAATCCATTCGCGCAGCGAGGCCCCCTTCGTGCAGACCGGCCAATCCCCCGCAAACATGACTCGGTCAGGACCGAACGCCGCCAGACAGTGGTTCACAATGGGAGCCAGGTCTTCAGGGCCCCAGTCGTCCGGTTTGACGCGGGCGATAATCCCGGAGATTTTGCACACCACGTTCTGCCGGGCGGCCAGGGTGTCGATCCCCCGTTTCCACCGTTCCACATACCGAGCGGCTTCTTCGCCCCGTTCTTTGCCCCATCGCCCAAACTGCTGGGGGTCGGCGTTGCCACAGTGGTCGAGGACGAACCGGGTTTCCGGGCAGGCGTCCACAATTTCCACGGCATCGGCCAGCCAGTCAGGCGGAATGCAGATGTCGAAACGCATTCCCCACTCCCCCAGAAGCCGTAAATTCGCACGCATCTGAGGACTGAAGTACAGCTTGTGGCCGAGTTTGCTCGCGGGCGGAATCCATCGCACTCCCTTGACAACCGGGTTGCCACGGAACCGGGCAAGATAGGCGGTAAACTCCTCGCTGGCAGGGCGGCCCCCGATGACAGCGGCCACAGTCGGACCTTCGCCCCTGTGACAGATGTCGATGATCCACTCCGCTTCTTTTACAACGTCTTCATCGACAACGGCCACCTCCATATACACGGCTTTCACGACGGGCAGCCCGGCCACGGCCTGCAGATAGTCGCGGAGCAGATAATCGCGGTTGAGCCGGCTGTCCCCGGCCAGCCACGGGAGACGAAGTCGCGACAGATCCCACAGATGCTGGTGGGTGTCCACGATGGGGATCTTCTCAACATCAGGTGGAACGGATACTCCCGCCAGCGAGCCGGCAGGCACCCTCCATCGGCCCACACCGCTCGCAACGCCGCCCGCCATGAAACCAGCCGCTTGCAGGAATCGACGGCGTGTCCACTTCATCTCAGCATCTCCCGAGAGGCCACAGAAGCGAAGCGGAAAACCATGTCACGGGGCGAGATTCTGGCCGGTCAGGACCGCCCGACTCACGCGGAAAATGTCCGTGTTGTCCACGAATTCGCCCGAGATGCCCCACGCTTCGGCAGCCCGCGGATCTTTGCCGCGGATGAGTTTCCGGAACGAATCGGCACCCGCACCACGGGCATAAAGAGGCACCAGCGAATTGGTATGGCCGGTCGAGTTGTACCGCGCGGCCGGCATCTTACCAGGACCCTGGTCGCGGACAGGATCAAACGGCGTCTTGTCGGAATTGGGTCCCCAGAGCAGCCCACATTCGTGATCCGCCGTCAGAATCAGCAGTGTCTCATCCCAGGAACTGTTTTTCTCGATCCAGTCGACAACTGCTTCCACAGCGGCCAGGAAGTCGCTCTGTTCTTCGATCATCCGATGGAGCTGATTGGCATGGTTGGCCCAGTCCACCGCCCCACCTTCGATCATCAGGTAAAATCCCTGCGGGTTGTTATCGAGGACATTGATGGCTCCCACGGCCATCGTGGCCAGGGTCGGCACGTTATCGTTGAAGGGAGTGGCGAACGGCTCGTTACGAACCACGATTCCCAGGAGACCTCCCCGAGCCTGTTGAAGAGTCGTGGCCACCTGGGCTGTCCCCACAACCTTGGCAGGAGTAGATCCCTGGGTCAGTTTTTCGAACTGCTCCTTGGTTTGAATGAGCGTCCATCCCCCGGGATGCCTACCTGCTGTAAGCGACAGCCACTCGGCCAGTCCGCCCACGTAACGGCAATCTTTGTCAGTGGCCTCGCCCGACTTCCTTTGGCCGTTGTTATCATACTCCGGATGGCCTGCCCCCATGATGACCTGCAGATAGGGAGCCGCCAGCATTTCCCGGGCGATCTCCGCGTAGTTATCGCGCTCCCGATTATGGGCCCCACCAAATCCGGCAGGCGTGGCGTGGGACCACTGGACCGATGTGACGACCCCCGCCGACTTACCCAACT
>NZ_JACIYL010000165.1 GCF_014359955.1 Thermogutta sp.
TGAACGACCGGCTGAGCAAAAGCCCCGTATTCGTGAACGGCTGCCCGTACTGGTGGGAATAACTGTGGGAATAGAAGAAGTTCTGAGTCACGGGAACTGCTTCGTACCCAACGGGTGTATAAAAGTGGCCACCTCGCAACGTCCAGCTATTGTAGGCCACGTCGAAATAGAACTGCGGCAGCGCCACTTGATAGAAGCGCTCAGTCTGGTTCCAGTCGGATTCCAGCCCGTCGATCGCCTGGGTGAATCGAGCGTCGGTCCCGTAGAGGACATCCACGCGGCCACCCCAATCCCAGCCGTAACCGCCGTTGTTGACTTGCCGTTCCAGATAAAGATTGAGCTGGTTCATCTGGAATTCCTGGTCGCGGTCGTTAAACGTGACCACACCGTTGTAATTGTCGGCGGGGTTATTGGCGACGACACTGATGCCTGCGCCCACCCAGCCTCCGAATTCAAATCCCCAACGTTCGAGAAAACCAGGCGTAGGCAGTTTCCACGGGTCGGTTGGCCGGCACGGGTCACAGTAAAAGAAATCAGAGAGGAAACCGCCACCGTCACAGGTGCCGCATGTGTTGCAGCCTGGGACGCAGGCCGCCCCATTCTGGCCCGACCAGCTCGTTGGATACACCTGGGCGTACAAGCTGCCCGCGCTCAGCCCAAAACACAGGCACACGACTGCCAGTTTGTCAAAAAGGGATTTTCCGGTCATCCTTGACTCTCCACGATTAGGTACCACTGTTCGCCCAAGAGGGTGATGCCGGTCTCGGTAATGTTTGTTCACCCCAATGGGAGCACCAACAGACCGTCAACACACGGCTACACGTCCTTTTTGAATCATCGGAGAAAGCTCCCACGCTGTTTATGAAAAACACGAATCCTGCGAGAAAAACCAGGAAAGACGCGCGTGCTCAGTAAGACGTAGAAGGTTTCAGGCAGGAAACGGCCCCATGTTTTTTTCTAACTTGAGCGAAACAAGGGCTGAGCAGCAGAGCGCCAGTCAGCTACCTTCCGGGACGACAAGGCCAATACCTCCCAGATCACCTATTTTTCCAGACGCAGCGCAACAAAAACGGCGGGGTCACTGCCAGTAACCCCACCGCCCATGATGTCTGTGATAACTGATCCTATTTTGATCTGCGCAAAGTGCGACGGCTAAAGCCACTGCGATCAGGTGCTCACCTGTTCTCCGGCCGTTTGCTCAGCCGGTTGGCTCGGTGCCTGATTGGCTTCCTGAGCCTCCGCAACCACCGGGGTCGGCGGCGTTTCAGGGACTGGCTCGGGATCAAATTCCGGTTTGACCGTCCGGCGGCGCTTCACCCGGTCGTTTCGTCCCACAAATTCCAGAATCGCGCGGATGCCTGCATCACCCACGCGTCGCTTCGCCAGTCGCACGATTCGGGTATAACCACCCGGCCGATCAAGAAACCGCGGCGCAACGCGTTCAAACACAATCCGCATTGCCTCTTTGTTGTTACCCAGAAGCCGGAGCACACGCCGCCGCGCCGCGACGACGGGTGCCATTTTCCGGTTCCATTCGTACCAGGCCTCACTCTGTCGCCATGCCCGCCAGGCCTCCGAATTTCGTGGCGCCGTCGGTTCCAGCCGTTTGGCCTCCTCAAGCAACGGTAACACCCGCTTGGCAATCGTGATGCACTTCTCGACGAGCGGGCGAACTTCTTTGGCCTTCGCCAGTGTCGTGACAATGCGCCCTTTCACGTACGGCTCTTCCTCCTCGAAGATGAATTCACCTTCCGTGAGGAACAACGCCGACGCCAGGTTGCGCAGGAGTGCGCGCCGATGACTCGGGCTACGTCCTAAATACCGACCGCGTTTTCTATGTCGCATGGCAGCTAACCGTATTCCCTACTCCAATTCCTGGTCTATGGCTGCGTTTACAACGCTCCTCCGGAGGTCGCCGGCGACCGCATGCCCAGTCGCAACCCCAGAGCCGCCAGTTTTTCTTTCACCTCCGCCAGAGCCGTCTCACCAAAATTCCGCAACTCGAGGAGCTGTTCCTCCGTGTGAGACACCAGGTCGCGTACCGTGCGGATGTTCGCAAGTTCCAGGGCGTTGAGCGTGCGGGCCGAAAGCCGCAGATCCGTCACCGGCATCGCCAGCTTGGCTTCCTGGCTCGGCTCTACACCGGCGACGCTCCGCCCATCCGTAAACACCTTCGGTCCAAGCTCGTTGTACTGCACAAACGGGTTGAGATGCTTGCGGAGAATCTTGGCAGCCTCCACAAGCGCCATCTCCGGCGTGATCGACCCGTCGGTCCAGATTTCCAGGGTCAGCTTGTCGTAGTTTGTTTTTTGACCGACGCGGGTTTCCTCGACTTCATACCGCACCTTCACGACCGGACTGAACATCGCATCCACGGGGATCACGCCGATCTCCGAAATCTGCGGCGTGTGTTCGCTGGCGGGAACATAGCCCCGGCCGTTTTCCACCGTCATTTCCATGACGAAAGGCACATCGTCGGTGAGTGTCGCGATCACGTGATCTTTGTTCACGATGGTGACCTGGTCGTCCGGCTCAATGTCGGCTGCGGTGACAACCCCTCGGGTGTGCCTGTTGATCCGCAAAATCCGCGGCTGGGAACTGTGATTGCGAACCACCAGGGACTTCACGTTGAGGATGATGTCTGTCACATCCTCCACCACGCCCGGCAGCGACGTTATCTCATGGAGCGCGCCCTGGATCTTCACGCGCGTCACCGCGCTGCCTTCGAGACTGGACAGCAGAATCCGCCGCAGGCTGTTACCAATGGTTGTCCCAAATCCTCTCTCGAACGGTTCAGCAATAAACTTGCCGTACCGATCCGTAAGTGTGCTCTTATCGCAAATGACCTGACTCGGCAGCTCAAGCCCGCGCCAGCGTACACGCATACAACGCCTCCAAATTGAGATCCCAATGACGCTTTACCGGCTTCCCCCTCACCGAGAGCAGAACTCGATCACCAGTTGCGGCTGCACGGGAATGGAAACATCTTCCAGGGTTGGGTTGCGGAGCACATGCCCCTCCGGAACCTGGCCGGGCACGAGGTTCAAGAAGTCCGGGACATTCGGCTGCCGCTCCTCCAAATTCCGCTTGACAAGCTCGAGACTCCGCGGCCGATTCTTCACCGTGATCACGTCGCCCGGACTCACGAGGTAACTCGGAATATCGACTGTCCGGCCGTTCACCAGAATATGCCCGTGCCGGACGATTTGCCGGGCCTGTGCCCGAGACAGCCCAAAGCCCAAGCGATACACAATGTTATCCAGCCGTCTTTCCAGCAGCGACAAGAGAACCTCGCCCGTGTTGGTCGGCGAACGGGTCGCCATCTGGAAATACCGACGGAACTGCCGCTCCAGGATTCCGTAATATCGCTTCAGCTTTTGTTTTTCCCGCAGGTGCAGAGCGTAATCAGTGGGCTTGCTCCGCAACACTCCCTGCATACCGGGAGTTGCTTTGTGCCGTTCAAAAGCGCATTTGTCAGTGTCGCACCGCGTGCCCTTCAGAAACAACTTCATGCCTTCGCGGCGGCACAAGCGACACACCGGTCCCGTATATCGAGCCATCTTGCTACACGTCCTTCCAGTTAGCCTTTCAGTCCGATTGCCTTATGCTCTTTGCTCCAATGACCTCAAAACAAAACCTCCTGACTCCCCGCATCGCGTCACACGGATGCAAGCGAGCCACCTTCAGGCCATTCTTTATCAAACGCGACGCCGCTTTTTCGGGCGACAACCGTTGTGCGGCAGCGGAGTCACGTCCTCAATAGACTTGATAATCAACCCGGCGGTCTGCAAAGCCGTTATTGCGCTTTCACGGCCGGCGCCGGGTCCCTTCACTTTGACTTCCACTTCCTTAACCCCCATCTTGATGGCCTTCTCGGCCGCCTGCTGCGCCGCCATCTGGCCGGCATAGGGGGTGCTTTTCCGGCTTCCCTTGAAACCGCAGGTACCGGCACTCGCCCAGCAAAGGGTTTCCCCTTTCAGGTCCGTCACAGTGACCATCGTGTTATTGAAAGTCGTCTTGATATGCACGATGGCCTGCGTGACGTGACGCCGGACTTTCTTGCGTTTACCCGTTGCCTTCGGCACGACGTGACCTCTCCTCCAAAAAGAGCACCTACCGCTCTAATAACGTGAACTTGTTTCCGAACAATCTGCCCAACAACAAAGCCCAAAAGAACCCAGGTTCAGAAAACGCGACAAAGCCGTCCGAAAAATACCCGTCTCGCCGTTGCGGCATGCCACACACGGCCACCCGACCAATCACCGCAGGTCCTTCACACCCTTCTTTCCGGCGACCGTCTTCCGCGGCCCCTTTCGCGTTCGGGCATTTGTCCGCGTTCGCTGCCCGCGCACCGGCAGGCCGCGCCGATGGCGGATCCCCCGGTAGCAGTTGATTTCCTTCAACCGGTTGATATTCTGGGCAATCTGGCGTCGAAGCTGGCCTTCGACGACGTAATCCTTGTCCAGAAGCGTCGCCAGCCGCGCCAGCTCATCCTCCCGCAGTTGATTCGCGCGGATGTGCGGGTCGATCCCCGCCTTGTAGCACAACTCCTTGGCAATGGCGGGACCGACGCCGTAAATGTACCGCAACGCGATGACGGTCGGCTTGTTTCCGGGAATGTCAACGCCCAAAAGTCTTGGCATACGTAAACTCCACCGTCCTCTTATCTCTAATGTATTCCTGCTATCTTTTCAGATTGAGTGCCAGGGTGGTTCACGCCTCCTACCCCTGCCGCTGCTTGTGCCGGGGGTTGGAGCAAATGATGTACAGGCGGCCTTTTCGCCGGACCACCTTACAGTTACCGCACAGTCGTTTGACACTGGCTCGGACTTTCATTGCCGATCATCCCCTGTAACAATCTTCCGGAGTAGGCAAAAAATCAAGTATAACACTCTCGGGTGAGGGTGCTCAAGCGTCCCCACCCGGAACAAAACCCACCGGGGCGGGGACGCCGTGAAGTTTGTTATTCTGTTTCAAGAAAGGACAAGCACCCCTCTTTTTCGGGATCAAAACCCATGCGTTCGTCCATTGCACCGAGTGGGCCCGTCAGCACATACGGCCCCTCTTCGGTTATGGCCACGGTATGCTCGAAGTGGGCGCTTGGCTTTCCGTCTGCCGTCAGTTGTGTCCAATAATCCCGGCTCAGTCTGACCTTTTTCGTGCCCAGGTTGACCATCGGCTCGATGGCGATCACCAGCCCGGGTTGCAGTCGGAAATCCCCCCGGCGGAGGAAAAAGTCGTTGACAAAGTTGGGCACCTGGGGCTCCTCGTGCATTTGCCGGCCGATCCCGTGCCCGACGAAGGCCTCCACCACGCTGAACCCCTGGCTCCGCACGTAATCCTGCATGGCGGCGGCCACCTCGCTCCAGTAGGTCTTTTGACCGGCCAGTTCGATGGCCAGATCAAGGGTCCGCTTCGTCACCTCGACCAGCCTGGCCACCTGGGGTGACACATTTCCCACAGGAATTGTTACCGCGGCATCCCCGCACCAGCCGTCCACCCGGCATCCCGTATCGACGCTGACGATGTCCCCTTCTGCGATAACCCGCTCTCCCGGAATTCCATGAACGACCTCGTCGTTCACCGAAATGCACGTCACGGCGGGGAACGGCACTTTGCCGGGGTATCCTTTAAACAGCGACTCCGCTTTGCACCTGTGGTAGAAATCTTCGACGGCCTGGTCGATCTCTTTGGTCTTGACACCCGGCCGCACGAGTGCCTTCACGAGCTGGAGGGCCTTCCATACGACCAGCCCCGCCTTCCGCATTTTCAGGATTTCGCTTCGCGAGCGCAAATTGATCACACCTCGCTGACTCCCTGGCTTTCTCGAAGGCCCCTCCCGCCCGGTTGCACCACACTACGCCCCAGCGAAATCGTCGAGGATCGCTCGAATACGATCGAAAATCTCGTCGACCGTCCCCAACCCATCCACGGTGCGGAGCAGGTTCTTTCGCCGGTAATAATCCAAAAGGGGCTCTGTCTGCGTTCGATAGGCCACGAGCCGCTGCCGGATGACTTCCGGTTTATCGTCCGCCCGACCACGGCCGGCCAAACGCCTGAACAACTCTTCCTCCGGGACCTGTAACTCCAGAACCACGTCAAGCGGGGTGTTCTGGGAGGCCAGCATCGCGTCAAGCGCCTCCGCCTGAGCGATGGTTCTGGGAAACCCATCGAGCAAATAGCCCCGGCGGCAGTCCGGCGATTGGAGACGTTCCCGAATCAAATCGATGATGATGTCGTCCGGCACCAACTCCCCCCGCGACATATACTCGTCGGCTTTCAGCCCGAGAGGCGTTTTCGCATCCCGAGCCGCACGGAGCATGTCGCCCGTGGACAGATGCGCAATCATGTATCGCTCGACGATCTTCTGCGCCTGCGTCCCTTTTCCTGCTCCCGGAGGCCCAATGAACACGATTCTCATCCTCTGTACCCTCACCCGAAGCCAAAACAAAACGACTTATCCACCCCACCCTCAGCGTCCCCTGGAAATGCCCCGAGAAAGCCCTGGTTATTCCAGCAGGCCCTTGTAGTTTCTCATCACGATGTGGCTGTCGATTTTCTGCACCAGGTCGAAGGCCACGCTGACCGCGATGAGCAGGCTCGTCCCCCCATAGAACTGCGCGATCTGATAATTAACTCCCAGCCAATCGGCCACGATCGTGGGAATGATCGCCACCGCCGCGAGGAAACCTGCTCCCACATAGGTGATTCGCACCATCACCTTTTCGAGATATTCTGCGGTACGCCGTCCCGGCCGATACCCCAGGATAATGCTCCCGTTGTCCTTCAACTGCTCGGCAATTTCGTTGGGATTAAAAGTTATCGCTGTCCAGAAGTAGCAGAAGAAGTAAATCAAACCAATGTACATCGCGTTGTACCAGAAGCCGTCCCCGCGGTGAAACACATCGGCGAGCGCGGCGATCCACGCCGATCCGGGATACCAGTGGGCAAGTGTCTGGAAAAACGTCAGCGGGAACAGCAGAAGACTGCTGGCAAAGATGATCGGCATCACGCCCGCCTGATTCACAAGGAGGGGGAGATAATCTCGGGCTCCGCCGTACACCCGACGTCCGCGCACATGCTTCGCACTCTGCGTCAGGATCCGCCGCTGGGCACGGGTCATATACACGACCCCCGCCACCACCGAG
>NZ_JACIYL010000166.1 GCF_014359955.1 Thermogutta sp.
GCCTTGTTGACGCGGCCAGACGGTCTTCCTCATCCACACGTTGAAAGACCGTTCCTCACCCCGGGTTAGTACTACAGCGCAGATTTACCTGGACGCCACAATACACCCACCACATGTTGTGCTGACATGAGTGCTGCGGCCGCAAGATGCTGTGCCGCGCCCATAATCCTGCGCTGTGGTATTAGCAGATCACCAGGTTGATCCCGGTAGGTCTCTTTCAGTTCCCTTATCGCAACTGATAATAGACGTTAGCACGCTACCGGCATTTATCCCGGTAGCTCCCAAGACTATTGATAGACCGATTCCTGTGCACAAAGCGAGGAATCGGTCAAATTTTTTACTGCTGGACTGGCGGTCAGAAATCGTGAGGTGGCGATTTCAGATCACTTCGGCGTCGCAGGAAATCCTCGCTGGACCGATCGCTTTAGGTGGTACGTCAGGCGGCCAACCACTCTTATGGAAGGGCAGGGAGCTGACCGTTCTGGAGAGCTCTCCCGAGCGGGCAAGGCTTCGCATTCGAGCGGCGACGGATAGCATTGAATGCAGCGGCACGGTCCTCATCGAATATGATGGGATGCTCCGCTGCGACTTCCAGCTCAACCCCGCTCATCCCGATGTGGCGATGGAAAAACTTGACCTGGAAATTCCTTTTCGGCCAGAGCGGGCCAAGTATTTCCACTTTTGGCCAGGCAGGTGGGGGAGTGTCTTCAATTCCCGAGCCATTCCACCCGACGGATACCAGATCTCGTTTAAACCGTTCTTCTGGATTGGTGACGATGAACGGGGATTAGCCTGGTTTGCTGAATCAGATCAAAACTTTTGGGATGTGGATCCGAACCGGGTTATCGAAGTCCGTCCGGAAAAGAACTCCGTCGTTCTGGTTATTCATCTCGTGGGCAAACCTCGTAAGCTCAACACACCGCTGGAATATACGTTTGGCTTTCAGGCAACGCCGGTTAAACCGATGCAACCGGACGCCTGGGATTATCGAATTTGCCACATGGGGAATTACGGAATCGAAGAGAATCCGCCAGGAATCCTCGATCGGTTGGCGGAATATGGCGTGAAGACGATCTGCTTCCATGAACATTGGACTGATATTTAGAATTACCCCCGCACAACGCACGGAGAAAAGCTTCGTAAATTGGTCAAAGCATGTCATGACCGCGGCATTCAGTTGCTGCTCTACCATGGATACGAGATGAGCACCCTCGCACCAGAATGGGATCAATATCCTGAGGAGTACCTGGTGTACCCGCGGGCCGGAGGATACAAGCGGAAACCCGAGCAAACCGCCTACATTGTGTGTTACCGCAGTCACTGGCAGGACTTTATCCGTGATGGGATCGCCAAACTAATCGATGAATACGATATCGACGGTGTGCCTGGACGGGACCTCGGAGCCGTGGGGGTGCAGGAATCAGGTCCATGGTTGTGGCAACGTGAAGCCGGATGGGTCGGTGGAAACAACGTATCCGATCTTCGCCATCCGCCAGACGATGCGGCGAATTTACACAATCGTGAAAAAACGTAACCCAAATGGCCAGGTAAACGTTCATCAATCCACCTGCATGGTTATCCCGACACTTGCCTTTGCCACGAGCCATTGGAACGTTGAACGTCTGCAGAGCATCAAGCGACCGGAATCACCTGGTGAGGTTCTGCCCCTTGATGCTTTCCGCGCGGAGTTCATGGGGCGCAACTGGGGTGTGCCGGCAGAGCTGTTGTGGTATCCCAGCGGACCGTTCCAACGCCGGGAGGCGGTGGGGCTGGCCCTTCTCCACGACGTGCCCGTCAGGCCCAACAGAATGGAAGACGTCGCGGTCTCTGCCAGCATGTGGCGGGCATTCGACGAGCTAGGACGCCACGAGGCACAGTGGATCCCTTATTGGGACAGCGCGAAGTTCGTTCGCTGCGACCAGGAGACTGTGAAGGTAAGTCTCTACAACAGGCCTAGACGGGGCTTTATTTTGGTGGCCTTTAATCTCGTACAGGAAAAATGTCGCGCCAGGTTGACGATCGACTTTTCAGCGCTGGGTCAACCAGAGACGCTCAGTGCTCGGGAGGTCGTCAGTGAAGCCCCGGTGAGCATCGCGGGAAACATCCTGGAACTTGAGTTAAATGGATTGGATGACGCTATGGTTCTCGTCCAACCTCACTAATCAGTTCTCCCGGCCAGCCATTATAGGTCGCCGTTCCGTCGGACCGGATGCGGAGTTCCATGCCTCTGGCGAAACGAGGATCGTATTCCACGCCCGGCTGATATCGATCAGTTAAAAAATGGAATCGCTGGTTGGTGGAACCAACCCAATGACGTTTCGTCTCTGGACAATGGGCCAGGTACGGCCCATCGACTAAAAGATCAGTGACTGCCAGGAGTTCTTTCACGCCGGGTAGGGAACAGTTGTTAAGGTATTCCAGAGTGAAGCCGGTGAAAACCATGACCGAAAGGCCCGTGCGGTGGGATCTTTCTGCTACCAGGGCAAGACCTTTGGCCTGAAGCATAGGCTCTCCGCCGAGGAAAGTCACACCCTCCAGGTTCCAGCGTCGGTGCGCGTCTAATATCCACTCCACAACTCTCTCAGCGGGCACGAGATGTCGGGGCACAAATTCCAGCATGTGCGGATTGCAACATCCGGGACACCGAATATGGCACCCCTGCACCCATAGAGCGAATCTTCGTCCGGGACCCTCTACTTCTGTGCAATCCAGCCAGTGGGCAAGGTTCAACCAGGGTGTATTCATACGACTTCAAAAGCAAATTTGGGCTCGTTACCTGCCTGATGTACTACAAGTGTGCGTCCCACGTAGGCCGCGGGTTCATCTTCCTCGAATAAAAACATGGCAAGAGGATCGAGAAGGTATTTCACCAGTTGATTGAGAACGCCTTGTCCCCCCATTTGGCGATCAACGCGTGACACGATAGCACGCAAAGCCTTTGCCTCGTCATCAAAAACGAGGTCCTTAAAACGGTATTTTTCGCGGAGACGTTCGCGAAGGGGTTGCAGTTTTGCTCGCGCAATGGCCACCAGAAATTCCTCATTCGTGATGAATCGGAAAGGAACGATGTTATCACCGATCCGATTGAGAAGTTCCGGCCTTTGGGCTACATGAATGAAGTGATGACGAACCTTTTCCAAAAACTGCTGACGAGTAGCCTCAGGATCGTCCTGATACGTGATTTCTGACGCCCCAATATTGGATGTGAAAATGATAACTGTTTCGCCAAAGGAAACCGTTTCTCCCTTCCCGTCAGTTAGTCGTCCGTCCTCCAGGATTTGCAGGAACTTATCGAGGATCCGGACATGAGCTTTTTCGATTTCGTCGAAAAGTAGAACGGAGAATGGGCGTCTTTTCACGGCATTAGTCAGTTGGCCCCCTTCCTCATAACCCACATAACCGGGAGGAGCACCGACGAGCCGCTGGTCGCTGTGTTCGTGGTTGAACTCGGACATATCGAAACGGATACAGGCGTCCTCATCGCCAAAAAGGAATTGAGCAAGCGCTTTGGCAAGTTCGGTCTTGCCTACCCCCGTCGGCCCCACAAAAAAGAGAACACCTTTGGGAGTCTTCTGTTTGATCGAGTGCTGGAGTCCGGACAACCCCGTGTAGGCCCGGATGATGACGCTCGCCACTTTTTCCACAGCCTCGTCCTGACCTTTCACCCGGTTTTTGAGTTCCTCACGAATGGTCGCCAGTCGCCCTCGACTGAGATCTTCCCAAGGGCTTTCCCGCTGCCCGTACTTGTAAAGATTGATAAGATGTTCGAACGACAGCGGCTCTGCGGAATTTACCCGGGAGAGTTTGAGGAGTTGATGGAGATCGCGGATGGTCATTCCGTCGAGGGAATCGACAAATTGAGAAAACTTTACTTCACCAGGCCGAGGCAAGGACTTCAGGCACCAGGCATGAAGAGTCCGTTGCAAAAAGCCTTCGCGTTCGGGGCGTCCCGGTGGGGGGATGAGAACATCGGCGATCGCTGGGTTGCCCATATAAAGGGCAGGCGGCAGGGCGCCCAGTTGCGAGCACAGCAAAACGATGAGATTTCCTGGCTGGGTCAGCGCGTCCAACTCTATGACCGAAATAGGAGCATTGCGAATCGCCTTCGACATGACGAGCAGCCACTGCCGTTCCTGTTCGGAGAGGGCATTGGCGTTACCGAAGAGATATTGTGACCAGTCGATGAGAAAAACGTAGCGCTCCACCGAGGGATGCACGAGATTGTGATACACCACGGCAAGGAAATCATCGGCCTGTAGAGGCGTCGTGCTGGGTGGCGGGGTGGGTCGGCTGCCCACATCATATGCTTCCCCCTCCATGGAAAAGTTATTGCGCGGTTGTGAGGCCGCTACGGCGTTTCGCATGAGTCGCTGCCATACATTGTCCGAAACTCCTTGCACACCCGAAAATCGGTCCCAAACCACAACATGGTCAAAACCCATGTTTTTGAGGGTGTTAACGAGCACCTCGCTGACGCAACGGTATTGCTGCGTATGCGGACAATAGCACAGATCCTGAACCTCTCCATGGACGATGAGGGCACGTCGGATCGCGGCCTGTCGAGTGAAGTTCTCCAGCCAGCGGTTTTCGCGATGATTAGCCATGGCTTTCTCTCCGTTGATTCACATCCAAAGGGCGCGCTGACTTGGACAATCGGTCAGGATTCCGCCAGAGCACGCGGGCGTCGGACAGCCGGATGCCGTAGATCTGTTCCAGTAAGGGTAGGACTTTGTCGATATCGTCCTTGCACTTCATGCCCTCGTAATGATCAAACTTGTAAATCATCGTCCCGTTGAGGCGGACCGTAAAGTTGGCTTCTGCTCCGGCTGGCTTTTTGGCGCGAATCAGAACTTCGTCTGTTTCCCGAAGAAGTCGCGGCTGATCAACGATGAAACCCGAACGAGTTAGACTTTCCATGATTGCGCGGACCACCTGGCGGCGGGCCTCTTCTCCATGCGGAGCCGATTCTGCATCTTCCGTCTCTGCCACCAACCGTGCCTGAAACTCTTCGAGGGATAATCCTTGCGCCTCGGCCAACTTATAAAGGTTTTCCAGACGTTCTCGCCTCTGCTGAGCTTCAACCTGATTAGGGTGCCTTGCTAGCTCGGCACTGTAGAGGTCGAGAAGTTTTCGACGAGCTTCGCTCTCCATCTGGCGTGTCTTCGCGTCCCTCCATTCTTGAGCCCGACGCGCCCCTTTCTCTCGAAGAAGCTGGATCCTCTCTCTGATCTCACATTGAACGGCAGGCAGTTCCTCGGGAAGAACAGACCGTTGCGCAAATTCGTCTCTCAGAGCCTGCAAGTCTTCCAGGACGAAATCCTGTTCCACGGGATCGGTTATCTGCGCGATGGCCTCTTCGAGAAATCGGCCGAGCTCGGATGTGGCTTCGGCCCGCAGTTTGGCCAAACGCTCTTCCTGACGACGGCGTGCCTCCTCATATTCTCGCCGGGCCTGTCGGGCACGTGCGGGTAGCCGACTGATTATAGGAGCCAGTTCAAAACTTAAATCGCGAGCGGCCAGGGGGTCAGTCTCGAGAAGTTCATCAAGATCGTCCAGTTGCTGTTCAACCCATGCAAATTCTTGCGGCAGGTACTGATCGAGGCCTTGAGCGAGGAGATCCTCATAGGTTTCCACATAGCGGTCTCGATATCGGCTGGTAGTCTCACGAACTCGCTCCAGGTATTGTGCGCGTCGGGCTTCTTCCGCGTGTCTGTCACGACGACGGTCTTGCGAAGGACTACCGACAATCCACTCGAAAATACCCAGTTCGCTCATAGCAACACCCCATACCCTTTCTTGGTTTCTCTCGTTTTTTTACGAAAGACGGTGCAACGGAATAACAAGAAGCACGATTTGGCGGATTGCGTTACGTTCCCCTCGCGGGATTCTCGTGCAACTTCCGGTCAACGTCTCGGACCACCCGATATAAGTTTCGGCTCCCAGAGAATCCGACCCTGATCGCAAAAAACCGGAGCGCCTTCCCGTTTACCGCGGCCTTCCGTCACATGTTTAGCGTGCTCCCCTCCGTTTCTGGATGTTGGTAAACCGAGTTTCAAGGCGGGCAATGAAAACCTCTGCCTCGCTCATGGAATAGCCCGCCTGTACCAGGATCTCGCGCGTTTGAGTCTCAAAGGTCTCCTTTTTCTGCCACCATCGCGGGATCAGCAGGCGCTCTTCATCAAGCACGTGGCGCAATTTGGCTGCGAGATTGCGGAGCACATCTGGTTCTCCAGGTGCCGAGGTTGTATTTGGTGTCCACACACCCACCGGCAGGAGAACTTCCTCATCCTGCACTCGCACTTGGAGGCGATGACCGATCAATGTGTGGGTCTCACAAACACAGAGCACACTGTCGGGAAATGGCCAGTTGCCCCGTTCTATCACCTGACACCCAGCCCCATCGGAGTTCCATTGCACAGCAAGATCATGGGAGAGATTGGGATCAAAGCCGACGATAAGTCGCCCCTGGGCTTGGACCGAAACAGCCAGCGAGAGGAGTTTGGGATTCACAATGCACCAGCGTGCGGAATCGGGGATCGTTTCGGACAATCGGGGAAGGATCACATATTGACCGCCATCCGAACCGCCCGAGAATGCAGATACAATCGGCCACGTTTCCAACTTTTCCCCAGCTAAACTATCCAAACCAAGGGCCGGTGTGAGAAATCGTTCCACGATTTCCCCGGGAGGAAGGCGATTGATGTATTCGGTCTCTGTTTCGTTTGGCAATTGCAATGTGAGCTGCCCATCTAGCAGGTCCACGGTTGCCATGACCTCCCGCCACAGAATCTTGGGTTTCCCGATTGGTCTAAGCCCCTGAATACGAGCCTGAGGGCGCCACCATGGGAAACGGGCATTGGGAATCCATTCCCTGATCAGGTTTTCAGGGAACAGATTATGGAAGACCTCAGGATTGACTCTGATGGCCGGGGATTGAGAAGAGTAGCGGAGAGAGTCTTCCTCGGTGAGGATTCTCGCGCCGATGGGATCGAAGAGAAACGATTCCTCATGGACTTGACTTCGTGCTTCTATTCGGTTCTCCGCCAGCATCCGTTGGCCCGCTGGGGTTATCTCCAGCTCTTCGAAGCGGAGCCACTGTGGATCACAGTCTTTCCTCTGGGGGGCGATA
>NZ_JACIYL010000167.1 GCF_014359955.1 Thermogutta sp.
CCGGTGCCAGAATAAAACAGACAGTGCTAAAGCCTACTCATTTTGTCAACAAGCTGGACGAGAGGGAACCCCCCTCGGCCGGTCGGCCTCTTCCAGACCTCTTGTGCTTCAGCGCATCACGGCAATTCCGGGACGGCGGGACGATCGGGTCACTGGGAATCAGCCAGCTCAAATACGGCTTCAATCTCCACCGCGGCACCCAGGGGAAGCGTGGGAGTTCCAAAAGCGGTGCGAACGCCGATTCCGCAATCGTCTCCGAACACCTCCGCGAAAAGTTGACTGCATCCATTGATGACTGACGGCTGTTCGTGAAATCCCGGAGCGGATTGAACAAGGCCCGTGAGCTTGACCAGCCGCTTGACTCTGTCGAGGCTGCCAAGATGGCTTTTTATGGAAGCCAGGATTCCCAAACCAGCCCAGACCGCGGCCTCTCGCGCTCTTTCTTCCGTTATGTCCGCACCCACGGTTCCGCGAATCAATTCGCCGGTACTATCGACGGGCAGGTGGCCCGAGGTCCACAGCCAGGTTCCGGTTTGCACGACCGGTCGGTACAGACCTTTCGGCTCCGCCGGCGTGGGAAGCCGGACACCATTTTTTTCCAGCCACAGTTGCAGTCGCTCTTCGTGCGTCATGGTGTTATGCCAGATAAAAAGATTTTCAGCTCGGGTGAGACGTTCCCCCTCAATCGATCAGCTTAGTGACCGGTTGTTCCACAATCCCCTGGGCTCCTGCCGCCTTAAGCCGCGGGATGATGTGTCGCACAACCGTTTCGTCGCATACCGTAATAACCGCCACCCAATCGGGATCAGAAAGGCCGGCCACCGTCGGTTTTTGCAGGGCGGGCAAAATCGCTACCACCTCTGAGAGCTTGTTCCGCGGGACGTTCATCATCAAACTCACCTTGCCCTCCGCCGCCATGGCACCCTTGAGCATGAGCACGATGTCCTCGATCTTCTGCCGCTTCCAGGGGTCCTGATAGGCAGCCCGGTTGGCGATAAACCGCGGCGTGCTGACCAGAACTTCCTCGAGAATGCGAAGATTATTGGCCCGCAGGGAGCTCCCCGTCTCGGTCACTTCCACGATGGCATCCGCCAGCCGCGGGGGTTTAACCTCGGTGGCGCCCCAACTGAACTCCACTTTGGCCTTCACCCCATGACGTGCAAGAAACTGCTCAGTAATGCCCACCGCTTCCGTGGCGATGCGTTTGCCTTCCAGATCTTTCACCGACTGAATGGGAGAATCCTCAGGAACGGCCAGAACCCATCGGACCGGACGCCGGGAAACTTTGGAAAACACCAGCTCCGCAACCTCCACGACATCCGCCTTCGTCTCGATGATCCAGTCGTAGCCCGTCAAACCAGCGTCAAGGACACCGTCTTGCACGTAGCGGGCCATCTCCTGCGCCCGGATGAGAACACACTCGATTTCCGGATCGTCAATCGTCGGGTAGTAACTCCGATTCGTGTAAGTAATTTTGTAACCCGCGCGACGGAACAAGTCGGCCGTGGCTTCCTGAAGGCTCCCGGCCGGCAGACCCAAACGCAACACTTGTCCAGATTCAGACATTCCTTCGTTCACCTCACACACTGAATTGTTGCTCACACTGAACGAAACTGCGCGAATAATCTTGGGGAGACCCGTTCACGATTTCGGACCGTAAACCTTTTTGGGATCGAAAACCGGCTCCCCCACTGTTATCAAACCATCGGGAGTAAGCTGTCGATAAAAGCAGGAGCGATAGCCGGTATGACACGCCGCTCCGCCGACTTGCTCGACTTTGAGAAGAATCGCGTCATTGTCGCAATCAATGAAGATTTCCTTGACAATCTGGACGTGCCCACTCTCTTCCCCCTTACGCCAGAGCTTGTTTCGGCTGCGGCTGAAATAAACCGCCCGCCCGGTGGCTACGGTTTCGGCAAAACTTTCCGCGTTCATGTACGCCAGCATGAGAACTTCGCCGGTCGCGGCGTCTTGGGCAATGGCCGGCAGAATTCCGCCGCCGCGACTGAAGTCCGGACCAGCCGGTGGGCTCGACTCTGCGGATGTGGAAGTTTTATCAGACATCGCGAAATTTCCTCAGACAATCCTCTTTCCAAAACGTCGCGGTTTCACCAATGAATCTCCATCGGGATTTACCCGCGAAACTACATCAGCGGTCTCAGATTCCCAGGCCTGTCAGGGCCCTCCAAATCCTCCGGGCCGTTGACACCCTCTTCTGACGTGCTTCAGGCCGGTGAGATGTCACAGCCAGAGAATCCATTATTTTACCCGCCATCGCTTGGACGATAACCGCCGCTCCGGGAATTCGGTCGTCGCCCTTACCCGAATTTCACTGGTTGTGCGCCATCAAAACGGCAGCAAGTGGTGATTACTCGGCGAGGAGGGACACAGCGTCACACTCACTTATTGTCAAGGCGTTCCCTTGTGCCCCCTCGCAGGACGGGGATAATGTCATTCTCAAATACCCCCTGAATCCCCTCGACTGAGTTGTTTTCCAACGTGCACAAAGCCTGCGGACTGTCGATTTGAAATGCGACACGCTCGCCTGCCTGATTGTTCACGGGATACCAGAAGTATACGTGATTGCGGCGCAGGACGACTCCCTGAACAGAAGAGGCCACCCGAAAACCGCGGAGGGCATCCCGCACAAGATTGAACTCGGCGATCGTCCCCATGACGGCCGCGAGTCTGGAGTCCTCGCCGTCTTGTCGGTTTCCCGTGATCAGAACGCCGTCGGTGCGGTTTCTGACGCAACCGTTGTGACGAAGCACATTTCCAAGAGCATGGGGAAACAGGAGCGGGAGATTGGCTCTTTCCCCGGTTGTCAGTAGAATGCCGCAACTGGCCTCGTCTGCCTGGGTTCCTTCCACATGGTTAAAAAACAGCGGACCGATCCCCCGATTCCACGTCATGGGCATGGAAGAGGCCAACGTTGTACAGGTGCCATAGAGAAATACCGCTGGTTTTCTTTGCCGGGCCACTTCATTCCCCGACACAATATTCCCGATGCAGGAGATCCAGAGCTGGATTCCAGTCATGCCATTGACGGTCCGGTTGTTGACGATATGGTTTTCGAAGAAGGCTGTGGAAATGACCACCCGGCTACCCGGTGGTGGAACGACACGCCACGGGGAGTCCAGGCGGTAGGTCGTGTGATCGCGGGCGATGATCCTCCGGGTCTGGCCCCAACCGGGACCGTCGAGCACGGTAACGTAATATTCTGTGAGCACCGGCTCCCGCTCGTTTTCTTCCTCCGGCGGCCAAAAGGGTGTTTCCCGGCCTTGCGCATCATGCGGTAGATCCTCGCGTTTGACGTCGCCCAGCCATTCCTCCGGTGTTTCTGTGACGAAAGATGGCAGCGTCACGCCATCGACGTCCGCACCAGCAATCGGGCCGAAATACGCCACCCGCTGACAGGCTTCAAACAGAATCATCTCGCCCACATTCTGGTCCGTTCCTGCGACACCTCCAAAGACGGCCCGCTCTTCACAGTTATCAGCGATCCAGTTGTGAGTGACGGACCCTCGCCCGGTGGACAGCCAGACCATGCGTCGTCCCGTGGGGCCACCCCCCTCACTGCCCGGCGGAACGGCACACACATTGCCCTCGATAATGCATTCCTCGACCGGCTCGTTTCGGCCATTGATGTAGCCTTCTGCATTACCGCCCCAGAGTGTAACGCTGACCAGGCGATTCTGGGACAAATCGCACTGTTTGACCCCGGAAAGAAACAGCGGAGACCTCGCCCATAACTCGCAGCTTTTCACTACGGCACCAATCGCATGGAACAGGCGAACGCCGCAGTTCTCAGCCTGTTTTCCTTGACAATCCCGCACTTCGACGTTTTCCACGCGGCAGTTGTGGATCCATTGAGGAAAGTCGGGGTGACGAATGACAATCCCCAGGTTTGTCTGCACGCTTCCCAACACCGTCAGATTAGCCACGGAAGCACCGTCCCCCGCCAGCCACACGCAGGCTTTTTCGGCACCGGGCAGGCTTCCCTCTTTGGTTCGAAAGTCAACCACATCTTCTCCTTGAAGGACGACCAGGTGCGGCCCTGGGACGGGGAACGCATCTTCCTGCGGTTGCCAGGTTGGGTCATCCGTGAAGACAAAAGTGTCGATGTGAATCCCGCCCCCCTGCTCGTTTTTCCATGTCAGACGATGCTCTCCTGCGGAGGCTGTCAGTGTGGCGGAATGGCTCCACCGGAATGTACCAAAACTTCCCGTGTTCGGCAGATTCTCCAGACGTACGGGAGGATTGTCGTCGAGAGTGAGCGTCATTCTGCCCGACACACCGGGCTGTCCCCAGGGCGACATTTCCGTGGCGTAACGCAGCCACACATGCCACTCGCCGGCGCGAGGCAGCGTGAGCTTGTACACCATGGTGTCGCCGGGCGTGTGGACCCCGGTGGGGCCCTGATTCCACGCACTGCCCTGAAATTGCGCGAACTTGACGGCGGGGCTTGACGGTGCTTGAAGAATCGTCCTCCCCTTTCCCTGCCCACTCACAGTGACCCCAGCGGGAATCACCAAGGTGCCGGAGAGCGTGTAGCGACCTGCGAGCAAGATCAGGGCGCCTCCGCCTTGCGCCCCCAAAGCATTGACTGCGGCCTGAATGTCTCCTCCGGTAAACTGTATCCCTGTTTGGGCTTGTGCCTGTGCCTGCACCTGAATGGTCAGTGGGTCGCTCCATCCCCACTGTCCCCCGGCGCCAGCGTGAATTCGAAGTTGATAACGCCCCGGGGCAAGATCTTGGGGCAGGCGGAGTGTCGCCGCATACTTCCCCGAAGACAATGAAGGCAACCACGACCCACTTCCCGATTCGGACTCAAGATAGGCGAACACTTCTGCAAAATGGGGTCGCCTGCCAATGTTCCGGCCAAACACCCGCACGGTGCCGCCGGGAGTGCACGTGCGGGGATAACACCACCACAATTGCGGGCGATTGAGCACAAAAGGCTGCGAGCGGCCTTGGGCATTCTCGACCCACACCACGAACGGCCCATCGTAGGCGCGTTCGGGGATTGTGGCGGCCACCATTCTGCCAGTACAAAACTGGATTTTTGGACGAATTTCCGCTCCATGCTCACGACTGGGGCTCAATCCCCACATGACAACGTTTTCCGTGAGGCCGTCGCCAACCAGGAGGAAGGTTTCGTCTGGACCTGCATCATCCGTCCACGAGGAAATGACAGGGACGCCGGGACCTGACTTGCCTTCGGGAATCGTGTAGTCTGGACCCGGTGGCGGAGGCAGCTCTGCCGATAAAGGAAGCGACATTCCAGCGAACAAAAGGGTCAGCAGAATTGAGAATCGTGCCATGGCGGGACCTCGGGGACTTAGGTGCGGGAAGAATGGTGACAGCCCCTCGAATGACGATCATTATTTCTAGAGTGATGGAGCGTTGCAACAAATTTCTCCCAGCGATGTGCCATGGAATACACAGTCTTTTGACGAGGACAGCCGCGCCGCACGTCAGCCGTTCAGCTCCATCGCCTCTTCCCAGTGTGCGTACAACGATTGAAGTTTTTGCTCCAATTCTTCAAGCTCCTGTTTGAGCTGCTTCACCCGATCGCCATGGCGATACGTTTCCGGCTCGCTGAGTTCGCGGTGGATCTCTTCCCGGCGGGCCTCGTGCTGGAGAATGTCCGCCTCGATGTCCTCCACTTTGCGATAGGGGAATCGTCTCTTTCGCTTTCCTGTGCCTTCGCTGCGCTGCTCCGCGCGTTTACCCGGACGCCTGGGTTGCGATTCCTGGGACGCCGTTTCCTGGACTTTTTGGGCAGACTCCCCGCGCCGGGCGTCTGCCAGCGTTTGGTACGTTGTGTAATTTCCGTGGATGACCCGCACCTCGGCCCCCTCGAAAACGAGAAGATGATCAGCCACCTGATCGATGAAATACCGGTCGTGACTGACAAAGAGGACGGTGCCGTCAAAACGCCGGAGCGCCTGTTCGAGGGCATCGCGCGCCCAGAGATCGAGGTGGTTCGTTGGCTCATCCAGAACGAGAAAATTCGCTTTAGCCGCGGTCAGTCGCGCGAGCGCCACTCGACAGCGTTCTCCACCACTGAGGTTGCGGACGGGTGTGAGAGCACGGTCCCCTGTAATACCGAATTTCGCGAGAAGATCTCGACGCTTTTGCTCGACCAGGTCGTCACCGACGATTGACGTGGGCAAAACCGCGTCCATGGCAGGCAGATCCGGTGGCAGACATGTCAAATGCTGGTCGAAATAGCCCACGATGACATTGTGCCCGCGAACCACACGCCCCTCGTCCGGCTCGATTTCTCCGAGCAGGCACTTGAGAAGAGTACTTTTGCCGCATCCGTTAGGTCCCAGGATACCCCATCGCTGGCCGCGCGCGATTTCGAATGTGAGTCCCTTGAACAGAGGCCGACCGAAACTCTTGCCGAGGTTCTCCACTCTCAGCACGATATCGCCACTTCGTTCGGCGGCGGGAAACTGGATCGGCGGCGCGGTGATTTCCCGCGGCGGTTCAACAAGCTCGATCCTTTCGAGCTTTTTGCGACGATCCTGGGCCTGAGCCGCCTTCTGGCCGTAGTGATGACGCCGGATGAACTCCTCCGCCTTTTCGATTTCTTCGAGTTGCTTCTCGTAGGTGCGTCGGGCAACCAGAATCCGTTCCTCTTTTTGGCGACGATAGGCAGAAAAATTTCCGGGGAACGTTTCCACCGTTCCGCGGAAAAGCTCCAGCGTTCGCGTTGTGACTTTGTCGAGAAAATACCTGTCGTGGGACACGATGATCATCGCAGCGCGGTGGTTTGCGAGAAACTCTTCCAGCCAGCGGGTGGCATCGATGTCGAGATGGTTGGAGGGCTCGTCGAGGAGCATGAAATCCGGTTCGGAGAGCAGGAGCTTCGCAAGCAAAAGTCGGTTCTGCTCACCACCACTCAGTTGGCAGGCAGGGCGATCGAAGAAATCGGGCCCCAGTCCCAGACCCTCCAAAATCTGCTCGATTTTATGGTCCAGGTGATAAGCGTTGAGTCGGTGAAGTTCCTGTTGAAGCCGGTCAAATCGGGCTGCCAATCGGGCCCGTTCGTCAGCTTGCTGGACTTCTGCCAGAAGAGCTGCCGTCCTTTCGGCTTCGCGCT
>NZ_JACIYL010000168.1 GCF_014359955.1 Thermogutta sp.
GTTGGGGGGCACCCTCGCAGAAGCGACGGAGGAGGTTTTGCGCGGATTGCGCGAGTACGGCAGGGCACTTGGGCTCGCCTTCCAGATCACGGACGACTTGCTTGATCTTGAAGGTGATGAAAAATTGGTAGGGAAACGCTTGAAAAAGGACGACGCTCAGAAAAAATTGACATTCCCTCGCTTTTTGGGAATCGAGAAAAGCCGCGAGATGGTTGGGCAACTCCTTTCTCGGGCGGCCGAGGCTTTAGCAGAATTACCGATCGATGGACGCCATCTCGTGGCACTGGCCTTTTTTGTGGGGACTCGGAAACACTGATGGTCAAGATTCTCAACCACATCAAGTCGCCTCAGGATCTCCAATCGCTCAGCCTCGAGGAACTCCAGGAACTGGCTGGCGAAATCCGGGAGACGATGTGCCAGCTCCTCGGCACGCGCTCCGCCCATTTTGCCTCCAATTTGGGTGTTGTGGAGCTGACGCTTGCCCTCCACACGGTCTTTGATTTTTCCCGGGACCGCCTCATTTGGGATACCGGCCATCAGGTGTATCCCCACAAAATGATCACGGGACGGTTCGATCGCTTTCACACGATCCGAACCAAAGGTGGTTTGATGGGCTATCCCAACCCGGCGGAAAGCCCCTACGATCTGTTCATGACCGGCCATGCGGGATGCAGCATTTCCACGGCTGTCGGGATGAAATGCGGCGATGATCTGGTTCGACCGGAAGAGCACCGCCATGTAGTGGCGGTCATCGGCGACGGAGCATTTCCCTCGGGAATCGTCTCCGAGGCGATGAACCACGCGGGATGGCTTAAAAAGCCGCTCATTGTCGTCCTCAACGACAACCGGATGTCCATTTGCCAGAGAGTTGGCGGTATCGCGGAATACCTCGATCGCCTCCGCATGGCTCCGCTGTATTCGGGCATTAAGAACGAAGTTTACAATCTGTTGTCCAAGGTGCCGCTGGTCGGCACGTCGATGGAGCGGCTTCTCGATCAGCTCCGCGACGCGATAAAAGCGGGAATGCTGGGCGGGATGCTGTTTGAAGAACTGGGATTTCGCTACATCGGGCCCATTGACGGTCATAATATCGCCCAACTTCAGAAGTATCTCCGAATGGTCAAGCAGTTCCCCGGGCCGGTGCTGCTTCACGTGTTGACCGAGAAAGGCCGCGGCTTTCCGCCGGCAGAGCGCGACCCTCGAACATTTCACGCCCCTGCACCGTTCCACCGGATTAATGGCACTGAGGTCGCTTTCAAGAGCAACGGCTCCTCGGTGACGTTCACGGAAGTGGCACGAAACGCCATTCTGGAACAGATGCGCAAGAACAAGCGGGTGGTGGTAATCACGGCCGCCATGTGCCAGGGGAATATGCTCGAACCGGTCCGCGATGAGTTTCCCGATCGCTATTTCGATGTGGGCATTTGCGAATCGCATGCGGTCGGGTTCGCCGCAGGTTTGGCAAAGGCGGGCGTCCGTCCCATCGTGGATATTTACAGCACATTCCTGCAGCGGGCCTATGATCAACTTTTCCAGGAGGTATCCCTGCAGAATCTGCCCGTTGTGTTCATGATGGATCGTGCTGGCGTGGTCGGGGCAGATGGTCCGACTCATCATGGTGTGTTTGATCTCGCCTACTTCCGACCTTTCCCGAACGTGACCGTAATGGCCCCCGGCGATGCCGCTGATCTTCCGGCGATGCTGGAATTTGCCCTGGCGCATGATGGACCGGTTGCCATCCGATATCCCAAGGCCAAAGCAGAAAAAGTGCCACGGAAATTCACCCCGGTGACACTCGGCAAGGCCGAGCGCATTCGAGAGGGTGCCGACGGAACAATCATTTGCTGTGGAGCACTTTTGCCCGCATGCGTAGCGGCTGCGGAACAACTGGCTCGGGATGGGCTCAATTTCGGCGTGATCAATGCCCGATTCGTGAAGCCCCTGGACACCGAGACTATTCTCTCCGCTATCGAGGAAAGTCCGGTCGTGATCACGGTGGAGGAAGGTGTGCTGCAAGGTGGATTTGGGAGTGCGGTACTGGAAGCCGCAAACGATGCCGGCTTGAATACGTCTCATATCAAGCGATTGGGTATTCCCGACCGGTTTGTGGAACATGCCGAGCGAGGGGAACAACTCGCTGATCTCGGACTTGACGCGCAGGGAATCGCCTCGGCCTGTCAACAGGCGGTGGAACGGCGGTGCCATCGGAGAGCTTTCTCGTGATCCATGACGGAGTGATGTCAAGCCCGCAACCTGTGCTCCCGCGAGAGATTCCGCTATGAAGGTGATCATCCTTGGATACGGGGGTCGGCCGGATGTCGTGCGGGAGGTCAACCGCCTGAAATCGATGATCGAGCGGTATGCCGAGATTCTGATCATCGACCTGACGGGTGAGGCAGATCTGTCCCAATATCAGGCCGATTTTGCGATCGTTTTCGGGGGTGACGGTTCAATTCTGCGGGCGGCTCGACAGATGGGGAACCGGCAACTCCCGGTCATTGCCGTCAATCTCGGCCGGTTGGGGTTTCTGGCAGATATTTCACCACACGAACTGGAGGCTGTGCTGGTGCTCGCGGAGCGCGGCCCACTTCCCATCATCGATCATCTGATGCTCCATTGCGAGCTGATGCGCGACAGCCAAAGTTGTGGGTCGTGGCTGGCGCTCAACGAGATCGCCATTCTCAACGGCCCGCCTTTCAGTTTGCTGGATGTGGAACTTTGGGTGGACCACGACCTGGCCACGGTGTACTCCGGGGATGGATTGATTCTCGCTACCCCGGTGGGATCCACAGCGCACTCCCTTTCTGCGGGTGGTCCCATCCTTCGTAAAGATCTGGATGCGGTCGTCATCTCCCCCATCAGTCCGCATACGCTGTCCAATCGACCGGTCGTCGATTCCGCAGATCGCACCTATGAATTGCGGGTCCTCAATCCTCAGCCCAACACGATGCTGGTCATCGACGGGCAGGCGATCGACACTCTGCGGATAGAAGATTGCGTACGGGTTCGTCGCGCCGAACCGCGATTTCAGCTCGTTAGTGCTCCGGGGCACAGCTATTACCGAACGCTTCGGGAAAAGCTCGGTTGGGGCGGCCATACCCGCTCCAGTGTCCCCCCCATCCAAAACATTCCGTGACACCCGCTGTGCCCCTCGGCCCAAGCACGGGCAGATTTTCCGAAGCACGCCGTTTTGCACAAGAAGTGCCCGGTGATTTGTCGAGCCATGGTCCCATTGGCTGCGGCTCGGATGGGCAGAGGGACGCTTTCCTTCCGCGGTCAAACCCTGCCATAAAACTCTACCCTTTTTCCACAGAAATCCCACCTTTCCAAAAGGCAGCGATTCCAAGAAATTGACCTTTGCGACCAAGCGTTCTCCTTTTATAACAGTGTCGGTCGGTATCACGGCCATTGGTTATTTTGCGGCTGCACGCCGGTGTTCATGGACAATAAGGGGAATTGAATCGCCTGGGCTCGGATGAATCGTTTCCACCACAGTGACAGGGACGTCATCATGTTTCTTACAAAACGCCATATCTTGATGAGCGCTTGTGTGGTTTGTTCGCTCGTAGCCGGTCTTGCAAGGTTCTGCGCCGGAGACGAATCGGAGAAGACCTCTGGTTCTCAACCCACTCGCTATCGCCTCCGCTACAACCTTCAGCCCGGCGAGGAGCTTCGCTGGCGCGTCATCCACAGAGCGAGCGTTCGCACGATCGTGACCCAAACCGAGCAGACGGCCGAGACGGTGACCCAGTCCGTCAAAACTTGGAAGGTTCTTTCCCGGCAGCCAGACGGAACAGTGACCTTCCAACTGCAAGTGGACGATGTGGATATGACACATCGCATCGGGGGACGTCCTGAGGTTCGCTATTCAACCCGGGAGAAACAGGAGCCACCCCTGGGATTTGAGGACGTCGCCAAGACGGTGGGCAAGCCGCTTGCCAGGATTACGCTGGATACTCGGGGCCATGTCCTCGAAAGGGAACAACTCGAACCCGATGCCTTTCAGACCCACGGCTACCTGACAGTCCCATTTCCGGAAGACCCCGTGGCCGTCGGTGAATCATGGACTTTTCCCGATGAAATCATGGTGCCGCTGCGGAATGGAACAGTCAAAAAAGTCAAAGTGCAGCAGAAATTCACGCTTGTGTCTGTGAAGAATGACGTGGCCACAATCGACGTAAAAAACCAGGTGCTCACGCCGATCGATGATCCCGAAGTGGAAGTTCAGCTCGTCCAGCGATTGAGCGAGGGCACCATCAAGTTCGATGTCGCGGCCGGACACATTCTTTCCCAGGAGATCGAGGTCGATCGCCAGGTCGTCGGGTTCCAGGGACCGGCAAGCAGCTTTCACTATCGTACCCGATTTACTGAGGATTTCCTCGTCGATAAGGTGGCGAAGCGTCAGAAGTCTGCGCAGCAACTTGGTCGCTAGAGGGCGAGAGGTCGCGCGCCCGGCTGGCGGGCACCTCACAGTCGCGCGGCTTCATACTCATAGTGGTCCGTCAGGAGCCACCGATTGTTGACCTTTTCAAAGAGGACGGTAAATCGAGCCGCGTAGGCTTCGTAGATGTGTTCCGCTGTTTTCTCCCGAAATTCGTAGCGAAAAACCGCAAAAAAACGTGCTTCTGCCGTGGGCGGATTCGTCCGGGGATTGACCTCGATCTTCAAATCGGAAATGTGAATCCCGGTGAAGCGGACGAGGTTCATTGCCCAAATGGCTCTTTCCCGCGTCTTGACGGCGGAGGGGGAGAGAAACGTCAGGACCCGTTCCAGATCGTTGTCGCGGAGGGCGGAAACACCTTCACGGATCGTCTGTTCGACGGCCTCCCGGTCCGTTACTACAAGGTAGTCCGCCAGGAGCACCAGCCCCAGCACCATGGCTGCTCCTCCCATTCCCCACAGGAAAGGCTTCTGAACGGTAGCAACAAAGAAAAGGCCGAGGATCGCCTCCACGATCACAATAATGACCACCACAGGAGTGGGATCGTCAACAATCCAGCTCAGGTTCATTTTGGCATCACATGCTTGACAGCTAGAGTTCGCGAGATCCCCGCAGAACTCCCAATCTTCCACCCAGCCAGAGACTCCCCAGCGCGGAGTTCGCTTCTATTTTGGCCAATTCGGCGGGAAAACGAAACAACCTCCAGCGGGTTCGTCAGAGAGGATTCGATACGTGTTTCGCCTCTCCCGGCGGGAAAGTGCCAGACTCACAAAAAACGGCAGGCTTGCGTCAAAGAGGAAGGAAAAACGTGGGTTTTTTCGTTCAGGCTGATACAATGACGATTAGGGAAGGCGTTCCGATGCCCTATCGATGAGACATTGCCATCTGGTCCGATGCAGGATTTTTCTCAAAACTCGGAGCCTTTAGCGGAGTCCCCGTCAGGTGTGGAGACGGGCTCCCCGAGCCACGAAAGCCGCTCGTCCCTGCAACCTGGCCAAATATGGCTGGACGGTGGGGTTCTGGCTTGTGCGTGTCCCGATTGCGGGGCACCCATGTCGATTCGGCTGTGGTTGCGGTTGGCGGACTGCTGGCGGTGCGGGGCCAGCGTGGAGCTGACAGAGGAGCAGGAAGCGGAAGCGATTCGCCTCCTTCAGCTTTGGGAAGCAGAACGGCTCCAGCAAGTGCAACAGGCCGCCCGGTCTATCCAACCCTCGCTTCGCTCCAGGAGCACTGGACAGGGGCCGAAGGTTCCAACGGCCCCGCGTTGGACGGCAGAGGTGCCGCAATCGGTTGGTCAGCCGATGCGTTCCCCTTCTCGCCAGGCTGAGGAGCGACGGGAGTTTCTCCGCCAATCGATAGCGCCGCGGAAAGTTCGCAGCCTTTGGCAGGTCATTTGGGACGACGCCCCTGCCTGGCTGATCAGTCTCGTGTTTCATCTGGTCGCATTCCTGCTTCTGGGAATGCTGGCCGCGCCAGGAGGCCTGCCTCCGCCGGCCATCACGCTTTCGACTTCGATCAACTATCGAGACAGCCCTGGTGAGGAAGGGTTGCTGGAAGAGCGTGAGCATCTCCCGAACGAATTCGAAGAGGCCGGGCTGGTGACCGACGTCCACCTGCCCGCCGAGCAGGATGTGGGAATCGTGGATCAGTTTGCCCCCGATTCGCTGGGGGAATCGCTGCAACCCACTCTTCCCATGGCCGCGGTAGCAGATCGCCTCAGCGACGTCCTTCTTTCCCGGCCGGTGGCCGCCATATTTGCGGGTCGGGATCCGTCAGTGCGATCACGGCTCCTGGCTGAACAGGGCGGAACGAACGAAACCGAAGCCGCCGTCGCCCGCGGACTGCGATGGCTGGCCAAACATCAGAATGCCGACGGGAGTTGGTCGCTCCACGCCTTCCATTTGGCGCCCGGGGCCTCCGGTGATGAAGACGGACTCGGCCAGCAGGCTGACGTGGCTGCCACCGCTCTGGCCCTGCTGCCTTTTCTGGGAGCCGGTCAGACACACATCCAGGGGGAATACCGCCAGGTCGTTTTGAAGGGCCTTAACTGGCTTGTCAGTCACCAAGGACCCGATGGTGACCTGCGGGGAAACGGCATTGGCGACATGTACGCGCACGGACAGGCGGCCCTGGTCCTCTGTGAAGCCTACGCGATGACTCAGGACCCGCAACTGCGAGAACCTGCGCAAAAAGCGATCGATTTTATCATTCGCGCTCAGCATCCGGCGGGCGGGTGGCGCTATGAACCTGGACAGGAAGGAGATACGAGCGTACTGGGCTGGCAATTGATGGCCCTCCGCAGCGGAAAGATGGCGTATCTTCGCGTACCGGACACCGTGTTCTACAAAGCCTCTCAGTACCTCGATTCAGCACAAACGGATCAATATGGCGGCCGCTACGCCTATCGGCCGGGGCATGCCGCAACTCCCACTATGACCGCTGAAGCCCTTTTGTGCCGCCAATATCTGGGCTGGCCAAGGGAACACCGAGGAATGAAAGCGGGGGCGTACTATCTCCTGGAAAACCTCCCGTCCCCCAAAAAGCTCGATACTTCTCAGCCCTGGTTCTATTACATCTACTATGCCACTCAGGTGATGCACAATATGGGCGGAGATTTCTGGCGTAAATGGAACGAGGCCATGAAAGCGACGCTTTTGCCCACCCAGCGGAAA
>NZ_JACIYL010000169.1 GCF_014359955.1 Thermogutta sp.
CTTTCGCCGGGAACTGAAGTCCCGCACGGAAAGCGGGGCTAAAGCCCCGCACTCCACATATGGAGTTGCCGCGGGCACGACAAGCGCGTCCCTCCAGGCTGGGCGGGCGCCGCAGAAGGCGTCCCTCGGCTGCAATACCACCCAAAAGCTCTCCCCGCGAGCATCTCCGAACATTCCATGTTAACAAATTCTTAACAATTCCTTAACAAATGCCTAACAGAGCGTCTTTAAAATCAAGGCAAACGTGGCCACGACAGAAAGACCCAAAAGGGGCGGTACGATTCTAAACGATTCTAAGCTCCCCGAAAGGATTTTTTCGGGCAAAAGCGCGGTCTGACGACCTGCTGTGTGTTACGCTCCGTGAAAATGAGAGGAAACCAATGATGACGACGAGAAGATCACTTCCAGTGCGTTGGCTTGCCGGACTGGGGCTGACCGTGTTCAGCATCTGGGCGTTCCATGCGACCTGTTTCGCCCAGGTCCAGGTTGACCCCAAACTCCCGGACTACAAACCCGTGCAGGGGGTGTCGGGCAACCTGAAAAGTGTCGGCTCCGACACCATGAACATCCTCATGACCCTTTGGGCGGAGGGTTTTCGTCGTTACTATCCCAACGTGCAGATTGAGATCGAAGGAAAAGGCTCATCCACGGCACCGCCGGCCCTTATCGCGGGGACAGCGCAATTTGGGCCGATGAGTCGCCCCATGAAGGAAGCCGAAATCGACCAATTTGAGGCCAGGTTCGGCTACAAGCCAACTGCCTTACCCTCAGCGATCGACATGCTGGCCGTCTATGTGAATAAGGACAATCCCATCAAAGGATTGACACTCCAGCAGGTGGATGCCATTTTCTCGAAGACCCGGCGCGGCGGTTATCCCACGGATATCCGCACCTGGGGCCAGTTGGGCCTGACCGGAGAGTGGGCCTCCCATCCGATCAGTCTCTACGGCCGAAACTCGGCATCCGGAACGTATGGATTCTTCAAGGAGCACGCCCTGTTCGGCGGCGACTTCAAAGATGAGGTCAAGGAGCAGCCGGGCAGCTCATCCGTGGTTCAGGGCGTTGCGAGCGATCGTTATGCCATCGGTTATAGCGGAATCGGCTACAAGACCGCCGACGTGCGAGCCGTCCCCCTGGCTGCCAAGCCCGGGGCACCCTTCGTCCCTGCTGAACCCGAGCATGCGTACACAGGGGATTATCCCCTCGCCCGGTTTCTTTATGTGTACGTCAACTATAAGCCGGGAACGCAACTGGATCCGCTTCGGGCGGAGTTCATCAAGTACATTTTCAGCAAGCAGGGGCAAAGCGATGTCATTCGCGCCGGTTACTATCCCGTGCCGGCTGTCTTTGCCCGCAAGGCGTTCCAGTCTGTGGGGCTGTCTGTTGACTTCTGAAGTTCCGCGCTGGTATCTGGTGAATGAGTTTTCGACAACAGTTGGGGCTGAACTGACCACATCCGCAGGTCAGTTCGCATTATCCTAAAAAGATCAGGGCAGGGGCGCCGAGGAGCCGCCCCTGCCTTCCCATAGAGTCCCGCGTCAATCTTAAAAGAAATAGGCCATGCACCGGGGAACGAGTGTCCATGGGCAATGCGGATGCTGGCAGTTGCGCGAGCAGAATTGGCGGGAAGACCTGACAGCGGACACGCCCCATGCGAGCCATCAAACCTGACATGAGCGGTATCCTTTTGGTTAGCGTTGACAAGCATGGTGGATAGTTCATCACGGCGAAGAACTCACGTCGTCCACTGGATCGATCGAACCGCTGGCTGGATCATCACCCTCGGAGGCGTCAGCACGATCGTCGCCGTCCTGGGGGTTTTTGTGTTTCTGGTGTGGAGCGTGCTTCCGCTGTTCTGGCCCGCGTCTTTAACCCCTCAGACGCTTGTGCCCCTTGCGATGGAAATGCCAAGTGCCGCCTCAATTGTTACGGAGGCACCCGGCAGGCGTCCGACTTCTGAAGCCCCGCAACAACGGCGGCAAGCCCGGCAGACCGACCGTCAATTGCCTGATGACGCTCTTTCTTCGAACCCTGGGGTGTTTGGTTTAGATGAGTCCGTTTCCATACTCTGGGGCGTCTCGCGAACGGGCATCCTTTCTATATGGGAACTCCGCCACGGACAGTTGGTCTGGCAGGCTCCATTAACCGAATCGGAAAACATCGTCTGCGCCACGGTGGACGCTCGACGACGATCATTTGTGCTAGGAACGCGGGACGGCAAACTGCTGCCGGGAAGTTTCACGATCCAGATAAATTCTGTCCCTGAGGAAGAAGTTCCCACCCAAATCAGATCCCATTGGCCGAGCCCGGCGGCTGAGACCAAGGTAGTCATCGAGGGCGATACCGCCTGGTGGCCCACCGGACATGGGATGTGGCAAAGCCTGCGTGTCTCGATCTCGCGGGAAGATCCGGTCGCCCTGGGTGACCGAGCCGTCCTGCTGGTGGACTCCTCTTTTCGCGGTGACACCCGACTGGTAGCGGCTCTCACTGACGACGGAGTCCTCCACGTGGGGACCTCGGAAAAGAAGCTCAACTTTTTGACCGGCGAAGAGACGGTGACATTTTCCGGGGGTTCGCTGGAATTGCAGACGGAGCTCGGGGGCAATTTTCCCGGTTATCTCTGCATGTCGGGGGTTGGCGATTCGCTCTACCTGCTGTGGAAAGATGGACGGCTGCTCCGCATTGACTGCCGTGTGGTGGACTCCCTGCAGGTCGCGGAAAAACTCCGAGTCACCCAGGGAAACGATACCGTCACCGCATTCGGTCAGCTCATCGGAAAGAACACCCTCCTCGTTGGAACCCGCGAGGGCAGTGTGTCGGCCTGGTTCCCCATCAAGCCAGAGAATGCCAACACCCCGGATGGCGTGCAGCTTGTGCGGGGGCATGTTTTTCGCAAGGGCCAGGCCGCAGCCGTGTGTTTCGGTCCGTCGCAGCGGAGTCGCCTGTTCGCCGTCGCGTACTCCGACGGAACGGTGAGAGTCTTTCACGCCACAAGCGAGCAGGTCGTCGCGGAAGACAGGTTTGTGGCAGAGGTGACTGCGTCATCTGCTCAAGCTTCTCAACAACCCTTTGCCGTCACGAACGCCGCAAAACCGTGGAGGAGACACATTTCGGCTGTGGCGATGGGTCCCAAAGAAGACGCCCTCATCGCGGTGGAAAAACACGTGGCCCGGCTTTGGCGCCTAGCCGCTCCTCACGCCGGTATCACGCTCCGTTCGGTGTTCGGACGGGTTTGGTATGAAGGTTACTCGAAACCGGAGTTTGTCTGGCAATCATCGAGCGGTACCGACGATTTCGAGCCCAAGTACAGCCTCACTCCGCTCATTTTCGGAACGGTGAAAGCCACTGTGTTCGCCCTCCTATTTGCCGTACCACTGGCGCTTCTGGCCGCCGTTTATACCAGCGAGGTACTTCACAAAAGTGTGCGGGCGTATATCAAGCCCAGCCTGGAGCTGATGGCGGGACTGCCGAGCGTGGTCCTGGGTTTTCTGGCGGCACTCGTGTTTGCCCCCTGGGTGGAAACACGCCTTCCTCAGGTCCTGGCTGTGTTCTACACGGTGCCCTTTGCGCTGCTGCTGGGCGGCCACCTCATTCGTCTTCTGCCCAGGTCCTGGCAGTTCGTTGTGTCGCGGTATCGGTTCTGGACGATCCTGGTGGCCTGCGCGGTGGGCATTGCCCTGGCCAACTACGCCGGCCCACTGGCCGAGAAGGCCTTCTTTCACGGAGATATCAAGGCATGGTTGAACGGGAGGGTGGGAACCGGGACTCCCGGCTGGGCTTTTGCGTTATTGCCCCTCGTGGGCATGCTCATCGCGGCAGGTCTGATCGTTTCGATCGAACCAGCGATTGAAAGACTTCTGCCGCTTGCTTCTCATCGACTTTGGGCATGGACCAAGCTCGGTCTGTTTCTCGTCGGGATCGTGGCGGCGTTCGCTGCGAGTTTCCTTCTGGGGTGGCTGCTGACGCATGTCCTGGGCATCGATCCACGCGGATTGTTCCTTGGTACGTACGTGCAGCGGAATGCCTTCATCGTCGGTCTTGTGATGGGTTTTGCCATCATTCCCATCATCTACACAATCGCCGACGACGCCCTGACGGCCGTGCCGGATCACCTCCGTGCGGCGTCTTTAGGGGCGGGTGCGACGCCCTGGCAAACTGCTATCCGCGTGGTCATTCCCACTGCTATGAGCGGGCTTTTCTCGGCCCTGATGATCGGGCTGGGGCGTGCTGCCGGGGAAACAATGATCGTCCTGATGGCCGCCGGAAACACGCCCATCATGGACTGGAACATATTCAGCGGCTTCCGAACGTTGTCGGCCAACATCGCGGTGGAATTGCCCGAGGCGGTCCAGTACAGCACGCACTATCGTATGCTGTTCCTGGCCGGACTTTGCCTTTTTGTCATCACGTTCATCGTCAACACGGTTGCGGAGCTGGTGCGTCTCCGGTTCCGCAAGAAGGCATTTCAGTTGTGATATCAACTCCAAGACTTCCGCAAACCAAAACGGCTTAACGGTTCAAGTCGATGACACAGGTTTTAAGCCCGAGAAAAACACAGCTTTCTCGTGAGCGTCCGGATTTCCGGGACAGCCCGGCGCGATTGCTTTCGGCGTATGCTGAGCCTTCCCTGTGGCTGACCGGTGGCGCGCTGGTCATTGCGCTCGCCATGATGTTCGGCCTGCTGGCCCTCATCCTGGTCGAGGGAACACGGACTTTCTGGCCGCTTCGTGTCGTCCGGTGGGAACTGCCGGATCGCGTGGTAATGGGAGAAATTACCCGGAGTGAATGGTTTCGCCCGGACCTCCAATCCATTCAGACCATGCCACCGGAGCTGCGAAAGGCCTTCCAGGAGTCGATGGACAAGCACAACGGCTGGGTCCTCCGGTATCTGGTGAGAACAGGTAACTACGAACTCACCAATGAGCACTTCCGGTGGGTATCTGCTCCTGAGATCCACCTGGGCAAGACGACCTGGCCTGAATGGGCTCTCGTTTTAGAGCGGGTGGCGTGGGGACGGTTTTATGGAGTTCCCGTGGCTTTTCTGATCGATGGCAAGCCCCAGGCCACGACTGCCCCCGAAATATGGGACAGCTTTCTCCGCTGGCATCCGGAGGTTCGACGCCGGTTCCGGACCATCAGGCGGTTGGAAACGCGCGTTCTGGGCGACATCAATCACGATCTGGAGTCCGCCCGTCTGCGTCTGCGGTCCGTAGAAATGCAAGAGGGCAAACAGTCTCCACGTTACCGCCGGTTGGAAGCGGAGGTCGCCCAAGCAGAAAAGGAACTCCACGCACGTTACGAAGCGGTGCGGCAGGAGATCGAGCAATTGCGAGCCGAGAATGCTCGCTACACCCTTCGCCTGAAAACCGCCGATGGCCAGGAGAAAGACATCGCACTGGCCGACATCGTTCGTGCCTATCCGGCCAACCAACTTGATCTGGCTGGGCGATGCCGGGTTTATCTCAGCCGTGTCTGGGAGTTTTTAACGGACGAACCGAGAGAGGCCAACACGGAAGGCGGCATTTTTCCGGCGATTTTCGGGACAGCATTTCTCACCCTTTTAATGACCATGGCTGTCGTTCCCCTGGGTGTACTGGCCGCACTTTATTTGCGGGAGTACGCCAAAGGGGGCGTGATCGTCAGTGGTTTACGGATTGCCATCAACAATTTGGCCGGGGTGCCCAGCATCGTTTTTGGCGTGTTCGGTCTCGGATTTTTCTGCTACCTGGTGGGCGGATCGATTGATAGCGTTTTCTTTCGGGCCCGGCTTCCCAACCCGACGTTCGGGACCGGTGGAATCCTGTGGGCGTCCCTGACGCTTGCTCTGCTCACGTTACCGGTGGTCATTGTGGCCACCGAAGAGGCGTTGGCTGCCGTTCCGCGATCGGTTCGCGAAGGTTCCTACGCCTGCGGTGCCACGCGTTGGCAGACGCTTCGTCGGGTTGTTTTACCCCAGGCGTTTCCTGGGATCCTCACTGGCACGATTCTGGCAATGGCTCGCGGTGCTGGGGAAGTTGCCCCACTCATGCTGACCGGCGCCGTCAAACTGGCTCCGGAGTTACCCATTGATCATCGCTTCCCGTACGTTCATCTCCAGCGGAGTTTCATGCATCTGGGTTTCCACATTTACGACCTCGGTTTTCAAAGCCCCAACAGCGAAGCTGCCAAGCCGATGGTATTTTCCACAACGCTGGTGCTGATTCTGCTTATCCTGGCGCTCAACCTTTGGGCTTTCGCGCTGCGTGCCCGTCTACGCCGGGCCGCTCATGTCTTGCATATATGACGAGAGATGGCTTTACTAAAATGAGTTACCTGCGAGCCTTTGTTCCGATGAATCTCGACCGCAAGCGTGGCGTGTTGCGAAAGAAAAAAGAGTCGAAACAGTCCGAATCGACCACTGATTCGTTCATTGAGCGCATGTCTTCCATGGATCCCCATTCTGCGTCCTCGTCCGCTGAGACTACCTCAACACCGGGAAGTCCGCCTGGAAAAGTCCAGCAGAGCAGTGCCCAGACAAATGGGAGCCGTGACGGAAGCCCCCTCTCTTTTGAGGAGTCGCTCCTCCACGGCGCATCTCGCCTGGCAGCAATCGCCCGAGGCGAACCGTTTGAAAGCGAAATCCATCCCCAGGTTCTGGCAGAACCCGCCGTTCTTGAAATAGAGCATTTCAGCCTCTGGTACGGGAAAAAACAGACGCTTTTCGATATTTGCATGAACATTCCGAAAGGAAAAGTGACCGCCATTATCGGTCCGAGTGGTTGTGGCAAATCCACCCTGATCCGCTGCGTCAATCGCATGAATGATCTGATCGATGATGTGCGCACGGAAGGTGATATCCGGCTGGATGGCGTGTCGGTGTTCGACCCCACGGTGGATGTGACCCAAATTCGCAAGCGGGCAGGGATGGTCTTCCAGAAGCCCAATCCCTTTCCCATGAGCATTTTTGAAAACGTCGTTTATCCGTTGCGCATTCAGGGAATCCGAAATCGGCAGTACCTTCAGGAACAGTGCGAGCGGTGTCTCCGGGCGGCCGCACTCTGGGACGAAGTCAAGGACCATCTCAATCAAAATGCTCTTCAGCTTTCCGGCGGACAGCAGCAACGTTTG
>NZ_JACIYL010000017.1 GCF_014359955.1 Thermogutta sp.
AAGTATGCAAACAATTCGGCCTTCCCACGAAACCCCCGCCAGTATCCGCGGCGGGGAATCCAGCACAACACGCGTTCCTGACCACTGGGTGATTTCCACCAGAACGCCTTGTCGCCCCAAACTTCCAGGGTATGGCCGATTCGATGTCCGCCATTGGGACCGATGGAGAAATACCGCACACCTGCCTGGGCAAGCGCCGTCACAATACCCCAGGTGTATCCCGGGACATCGCTGATCATGGCGGAATCAATCGGCACACCGATTTGCTCCTTCAGTCGCTGTGAATAATCGACAAGGCGAAGCAGTTCCTCGGGACGGCACAGAGCGGTCAGTTCGTTTCCGTAAAGGGCCTGAAGCCCAATGACTCCCCGTTTCACCCCTTCCACGAACGCTGCTTTTTTCTCTGGCGATGACTTTCGAAGATAACTATCCACAGCCCACAGGACTTCCACGTTCCATTTGAATTGAGCCTCGGGGGGATAATCCGCGGTTTTTGCAGCGGTTTCCAAAGCCTGTTCGTAGAACCGCCAGTGATTCTCTTCGATTTTCGTCTGAATATCCGTATACCCGATATCGACATGGGAATGAGGCAGAAGATAGACGACCCATTCCCGCACCGGGTCCAGGGTCAGTTTGGTTTTAAGAATTACCTTATCGGAGGTACGAACGACGAGCTTCACGTCTTTTCGTTCGATGACCCGTGGTACCGGGACGATGACCTCTTGCGCACCATCCTTAACACTTCCCGACCAGCACGGCGTTCCTTCGCAGATGACCTCGACCGATTCAGGCTCGCCCGCTCGGATGATCACCAACTCTACGACCTGCCGCAGCTCCCCGTGTGATTTCACCAAAGCCGGTACAGCTTGGATGGATCGGACTGCCGTCACGTCTTTGAGAGGTACCACGCGAACACCTAGAGGAGCCAGAAACACCACGGCATCATACAGCATCCAGCTTCCTTCCTGCGTGTTTATGGAAATAACGTTGGTCCCCATGCGAAGCGTGTCGGCAGGGACGGTGACCCGCACTTCACAGGGTTTTGCTTCTTTCAGGTCGCCCATAATCGTTGCGTCGGGCCCGCCTGGCGGAAGTGTTTGTTGAGAAACAACCCTGCCATTCACACTGATGGCAACTCGGGGAGGCGAACGGTAGTGAGTGTTCGCCAAAGACAGGACGAGTTCGCAGTCTTCGGGCGGTAGTGTCTCCAGGCCGAATAAAATTGTCGCGGTGTGAGGCCGCCCGCCTGCCCACACATCGGCCGGTCCTGGCTGGACGTACGGCCAGTCCTTTGCTGCTTCCGACACGCCCACCAGGTAAATGGGATCTTCCCGATACTGACTGAAACGGTCCGGAGCCAGGGCAAACCCCTGGGTTTTCCCATCCTTTTGACCGATCTGCCACAGGACCGTGCGGGCATCGCTGCCATCACTGGCAAAACAGAGCGAGCGTGAAGCCGGTCTCGGGATCAGTAAAGCACAACTCACAAAAGCGAAGATAACAGGACGAAGTCGCATCGGTCACCTCCCAGGAGCGTTGGTTATTTCGCGGAAACTTCCCTCGCCGTTAGCCAGTCAATCCGCTCAACACGGACATTTGGGGCGCGCCATCAATTCCACCCAGACGATGGACTCTCCACGACGATTGCCGCGGTGCTGAGCAAGCGCTTGTGGCGGTGTTCTCGCAGAAAACTCCGACGTTTTGGCAGAAAACACCGTGCCAGCCGATGCATCCCTCGCAAGGACGTCGGCGATGTCCGGAAGCAAACCTTTCTCCGGCAGGCAACGTACACCATCCCCCGGCCACAGTCAAGCATCGCCGAGTCCCACCGTCCGTCGTGCCTCTCCGAGCGCCTCCACCAACTGATGCAGGTCGCCGTCCTGATGCTGAAAGGTGACGCTCACCCGAAGGCACGCCTCCTCGTCAGGAACCGCCGGAGGCCGGATGGCGGGCACGAAAAGACCGCGGGTTTCCAGAAATCGAGCAAGCGAAAGTGCCACTTCCGGTTGCCGGACAACGATCGGGATAATTTGACTGCTCGATCGCCCGACATCCCATCCGTTACGCTTGAGAGTCTCCCGCAACAATTCGGCCCTCTGCAAGACTAATGCGCGTCGATATGGCTCCTGTTTGACGATTTCCAGCGCGGCGACCGCTGCATAACATGCAACGCCGGGGAGGGCCGTGGAAAACATGTAAGGCCGGGCCTTTTGCACCAACCACTCAATCAGTTCCCTGCTCCCGACCACAAATCCTCCGACGGAGCCGAGGGCCTTGCTGAGCGTCCCCACACGGACCGGTACCCGCTGTTCAACGCCAAAAAATTCCACAACCCCCCGGCCTCGATCGCCAAAAACCCCCGTGGCGTGTGCCTCATCAACCATGAGGATGGCGTGATGGCGCTCGCACACTTCCACAAGCTGAGGAATGGGGGCCAGATCGCCATCCATACTGAAAAGCGTATCCGTGACCACAAGGCGCCGCCGATGCTTGTGCGGTTTGGCCAGCAGGCGGTCCAAAGTGTCCACGTCCGAGTGTGGGAAGACCCGGAAATCCGCCCGGCTCAGTTTGCAACCATCGATAATGCTGGCATGGTTTTTTCGATCGCAATAAACCGCATCCCCCGGCCCGACAAGAGCCGCGATCGTTCCCGCATTGGCAGCAAATCCAGTAGGAAACACCAGCGCCGCCTCACAGCCCTCGAACTTCGCGAGGGCCTCCTCAAGAGCAGCGTGGGCGGAGGATCTGCCACAAACAAGAGCACTGGCGCCGCTTCCCCAGCCCTCTTTCTCCAAACCGTGCCGTACCGCCTCAGCAAGCCTGGGATCGCCCGCCAACCCCAGGTAATCGTTGGAGCCAAAGTTCACCAGCTCGCGACCGTCGAGCCAAATGGTCCGCCCTTGAGGGCTCTGTCGACATCGCCGCATCCGCCGAAGAGATCGGCGATCCAATTCCTCCAAAGCCTCGCCCAGCCATCCGAGGACATCCAACTTGTGCTCCGGTTGGCCTTCCATGTCTGTAAAAAATGGGAGGAACGAGTGAATCGCGGGATGGATGATGAAGTAACGCCTCAGACTTCAACCCGGCGGCCAGCCAAACTGTCGCCCGGCCAGCATGTGGAAGTGCAGATGCATCACTTCCTGACCAGCATCTTTGCCGTTGTTGAGCACCACCCGGTAGCCCTGATTCAAACCCAATTGGGTGGCAATGGTTTGCATAGCCAGAAAGCATCGACCGATCAACTCGGCATCTTCTTCCTGAAGCGCCTCAATGTTCGGAATCTCTTTTTTAGGAATGACGATAATGTGAACAGGCGCCTGGGGGTTGATGTCCTTGAAAGCAATACAATCGGCATCCTCGTAGACAATGTCGGCCGGAATTTCTCTGTCGATGATCTTTTTAAAGACTGTTTTCGGAGACATTGTGACACCCTCGTTGCCCAAATCCCGCATCTATCGATGAATCGGATCGTTCCCCATGCCTCTAAAAACCAATGCACAACTTACCAGCTAACTTCGGCTCTCCGATTTGGAAAGCTCACTGATGAACTGGCTGACATAGATTCCGTCGTCAATCAAAAGCGTTGGAATGCTATCCCAAACAGGATAAGCAATCTCATTGTCCTCGCGGACCAAGAGTGTTTCCACAGGCCGCTCGACTTTTCGTGAGGCCCGATTGACGAGCTCCCCACGCTCGATGGCAGCATTCACCGCATCCACCAAGGTTTGCGATGCCACCCGAAGGCTCTGTTTCGTTTCGGGACAGGCCAAAAGGTTAACCAAGCGTGCGTCCAGCATCGATGCTTCCCACCAAGGTGTACCAAGAAATCGGTTTTCCATCACGGATACCACACATTTTACCGAATTCGTCCACGTCCGGGGAATCGATCGCGTCCATGGCTCATCCGCACCTCCTTAAAGATCTCCGAGACGGCATGGCACAACGCGCCGTAGCAGCAAATGATGAATTGCCCCGACGCTGTAACCAGCGACTTAGCCGAGCGACTCGAGCCCGGTCGGTGCGATAGATGGTCCCAACGCTGGAAGGCGAACGAGGCAGGCACGTCCCTCCAAAAAATCCTGCGGAGGGGCGCGCTTGCCTGCCCGCCGGAACGCAAAGCATGCTCCAACGCCGAAAAGCGGACGTGACAGGAACGTCCCTCCGAAAGTGCAACTGACAAGCAGCATTCCTCCGGCTTGAACCTCACTCCCACGCCAACCCGTTTGAATGCGCGCGTCCTCAGCCGCAGAGAACAAACAGGACTGTGTCAAAAGATGTTACGGATTGACGGGCGCCCCCCGAATCATTTACGATTTCTGTTGGGGATCAGGACCACACGGTTTCCCGATCCGAGCTTTCGGAGGTCGGCAATCGGGAGGCCCTTTAACGACTGTTGCGGAATTGTGCATCGCATCGACAAATTAGACAGCAATCCCACGTAACCAACCGTATGTCCCACCTTCAGCCCACTGCAGAGTGGACCACCTTCCCATTTTTGATTCCTCCGGTCGTGTTCTTGCCGGTTGTGCGCATTTCCAAGAAACCTGGCCGGGAACTTGCCAAGGACACGATAAATCATTATTGTGGCGCGTATTCGGCAATGTGCCTGGATTGAGTTTCGTTCCTGTTTGTGTAGGAGGATCTGCCATGGCGTTCCGCTCGAGTCGTCGGGAGTTCTTGCAGACGTCCGCGGTCATCGGTATTGGCTACTGGGTGGCCGGCGGAGTCCGCGCCGAGGAGAGCAAATCCCCCAACGAAAAGATTCAGTTCGCATGCATTGGCTTGGGCGGCAAAGGTCAGAGTGACTCAGCCGATGCGGGAAACGCGGGAGTAGTCGTGGCCATCTGCGACGTTGACGATCGGACGCTCGACGCTGCCGCCAAGCGATTTAAAGACGCGAAGAAGTATTACGACTATCGCAAGCTCTTCGACGAAATGGCCGACAAGATCGACGCGGTCACCGTCAGCACGCCCGACCACAATCACGCGGCAGCCTCTCTGCTGGCGATGCGATTGGGTAAGCACTGCTTCTGCCAGAAGCCTCTCACACGTACCATCTATGAAGCCCGATTGATGGGCCAGGTAGCCCGAGAAAAGAAAGTGCAAACGCAAATGGGCAATCAGGGCACAGCGAATCCCGCCCTCCGCCGTGCGGCTGCCTTGCTTAAGAAAAATATTCTTGGCACTGTGAAGGAAGTTCATGTGTGGACCAACCGGCCCATCTGGCCGCAAGGGGGTACTCGGGCGCCAGAACAGCCGGTTCCTCCGTACCTCCACTGGGAAGAATGGATTGGCCCGGCCAAGTTCCGCCCCTATGCCCCGGGCTACCACCCGTTCTCGTGGCGTGGCTGGTGGGACTTCGGCACCGGTGCACTCGGCGATATGGCGTGCCACACCCTCAACATGCCGTACGCCGGTCTGGACTTGCGGGATCCGGTCTCCGTTCAGGCTGAAACCTCCGGCCATAACCGGGATAGCTTCCCCAAGTGGTCGATCATCACCTATGAGTTCGCTGCCAACGACTGGCGGCCGGGGCTCACACTCAAGTGGTACGACGGTGGAAAGTTACCTCCCAAGGAATTGTTTAAGGAATTCGACGACCCCTCCGCCCCCACGGCAAGCGGCGCGTTGATCATCGGGGACAAGGGGAAGATGTACGCCCCCGGCGACTACTGTGATCGCTTCGTTATTGTTCCCAAAGACCTGACAGTGCCGGAAGTTGAATTCGAACGCTCGCCGGGTCACTTCACCGAATGGGTGCTGGCCATCAAGACCGGCAAGCCGGCTATGTCCAACTTCCCGGATTATGCCAGTCCGCTCACCGAAACGGTTCTCCTCGGTAACCTGGCAGTTTGGGTAGCCAATGAACCCGGGGTTGGTCCCAAGGTCGAGTGGGATGCAGCCAATCTCAAGGCCAAGAATATCTCCGGTCTCGAAGAGCTGATTAAGCCAGTCTATCGGCCGGGGTATACGCTCGACGCATGATGGCCTTTGAGTGGTTTTCCTGCTTCAAACGAATGGGAAACCAGTAAGCCACCTGTATGGTGGAATATAATTCCCGCCGGTGCAGGCCAAAAGCAAAGCAGTGAATCGGTTATTGCGGGGATCGTTTTTCTGAACGGTCCCCGCAATTCTCACAGATTCTTATGCTGGTAGGGATACAAGCCTATAATCGTATACACGCGTGTCGTGCTATCAAAAAACGGCATTGGTGTGGACAGGCCAAGAGTTTGCCGAAACTGTGTGGGAGCCTCGTTTTATCGCAACGATTGAAACGTTGGTTGAGGTAATAGAACGTCGTCATGGAATACCCGGGAGTCCGGGATGTTCGTAAAGTCGATAAGGTCAGCAAAAGTCGACACGCTTCTGCTGTCAGTTCGCGCATGGTGGGTGGGTAGCAGTATTTTTAAAAAGCTATTCGCACAATCTGCTGATTGGGGGTTTTCACATCCTCAGCTTCGGCGCAGCCAAGAACTGAGCGGCAAATTTCTGATCTCCTTCGGCGCGAGGTGAATTCTATGGCCAACGAGTACGATCCTTACCGGGAAGCCCTGGTGGTGGAGAAAATCTTCCTTTGGCCCAAAGAACTTGACCATCATCCGGAAGAACTTCGCCGTCGTGTAGAGCACGAACTGGATGCTCATCCGCAGCACGCCGAACAACTGGCCTACGTACGATTGCCAGTAGGGTTTCGACGCGAAATTACGATTACGGTAAACGATATCGAACGGATCCTGGGGACGTCCGATGAGACGAGTGAGGCCGCACAGACCCCAGTCTGAGTGAAAACGTTCGATTGCGACTATCATCAGCCATGACCGTAACGCGCATTGACGTCAACCTGGGCCCCAGAGCTTACCCGATCTTCGTCGGGGACCAGATTCTTGCGAAAGCAGGTGAATTAATCACCTCATTAATGGACGTGACCCATGCGGTGGTGATCACGGACAGTAATGTGGGCCCGTTCTATCTCGAAACCTGCCAGAAAGCCCTCGAAAATCAGGGAATCCGCGTTAACACGGTTACCGTTCCCGCTGGGGAAACCACAAAAAGTCTTCGCTATGCGGAGCAGCTTTGGAACGACCTGGTCGATATTCGGGCGGACCGGAAGACCGTCATCGTCGCCCTGGGCGGGGGCGTCGTAGGCGATCTTGCAGGATTCATTGCCGCCACATATGCTCGCGGCTTAAGGCTTGTGCAGATCCCCACAAGCCTCCTCGCCCAAGTGGATAGTTCAGTTGGAGGAAAAGTGGGCATAAACCTGGAAAAAGCGAAAAATATGGTGGGGGCCTTCCACCAACCCTCTCTCGTCGTCATTGATGTTGCGACGCTCCGGTCTCTTCCGTCCCGGGAATATATTTCCGGGTTGGCTGAGGTCGTTAAATACGGGGTGATTCTGGACGCCCAATTCTTCAAGTTTCTTGAAGAAAACGCCAACGCGATTCTCAACCTGGATCCTCACACCCTCACCACGATTGTTGCTCGGTGCTGCCGTCTGAAGGCCGATGTCGTCGAAGCAGACGAACGGGAAGAGACGGGCTACCGGGCCATTCTGAATTACGGCCATACTTTCGCCCATGCTTTCGAAACTCTCACGGGCTACACGTCACTGTTGCACGGCGAGGCTGTCGCCATCGGAATGACCTGCGCTGCCAGGTTAGCCACTGCAAGAAACATGTTCTCCCGTGAAGAATGCGAGCGACAGACGGCTCTCCTCAAAACTCTCGGCTTACCCACCGAACCACCCCTTCTTTCCACAGACGATGTCCTCGCTTGCATGCGACGAGACAAGAAGGTTCAGCATGGGCAGTTGCGTCTCATTTTGCCGAAGCGGTTGGGGCAGGTCGAATTGGTTGGCGATGTGGATCCTGGTGAAATTGCTGCGGTTCTCGCACCTTTCCCAACAAACTAGACCGGCTTCTGTGATGCCACATCAGACGCGATGAACTTCAAACTGATTTCCTACATCCTGGGAATCATCTCTCTCATTGTGGGTGGTTTCATGACCGCCAGCCTGCCCTGGTCGCATCCATTTTTTGGGCAGGTCGATACCTTTGATTGGCGTGGCTTCGCGGGGACGCTTGGCGCGGTCTTGGTCAGCGTTCTGGTGGGCTCTTTGCTTCTGTTTATCGGGCGGGATGCTCGTCGTGACCGACTCCTGAGACGCGAGGCTCTGGCCGCAGTCGCCCTCGCATGGTTGCTTGCAACAATTCTCGGGTCGCTGCCGTTTTTGTTTTCTGGCACCGCCCGGGCCCGTGAAAATGGCCGTATCGTGCGAATGAGTGTCTTCGACGCCATCTTTGAATCCGCCTCCGGCTACAGCGGGACCGGCGCGTCCGTGTTATCGGATCTTGAGGACCCCGATCTTGTACCTCGATCTGTCCTTTTCTGGCGATCGGAAACGCATTTCCTCGGCGGACTGGGAATTGTTGTGCTCTTCGTCGCCGTGCTCGGGATGGGATCCGCCGGGAAACAGCTCATGCGGGCCGAGGTGGCTGCGCCCTCCCAAACGTCCACTCACGAGCAAACCCGCAGGGCAGCCATCGCCTTCGGTAGCGTGTTCGTCACTCTCAATATCATTTTGACCGCACTTCTTCTCATCCAGGGGCTGTCCCTTTTCGACGCCTTGTGCCATGCCTTTGGAACAATCGCCACCGGTGGCTTCAGCACGTACAACGACAGCATCGCACACTTCAAAAGCCCTGCCATCGAACTGACCATCACCGTCTTCATGTTTCTCGGCTGTACCAATTTCGCGCTTCTCTATTTCGCAGCCAAGGGAAACCTGTATCGCCTCCTCTACGACGTCGAATTCCGCGTCTATGCGGCGATTATCTTCGTATCGACACTGGTGACGGCGGCGTACCTCTTCTTCGAATATCCAGACTATCAATATAATCCCCTGACAGCCCTCAGATACTCGCTGTTTCAATGCGTGTCGATGCAAACAAACACAGGATTCGCAACGGCCGATTTTGACAAGTGGCCCCCGTTTGCGAAAGGAGTGCTGCTCGTCCTCATGTATATCGGTGGGTGTGCAGGAAGCACAAGCTGCGCCGTCAAGGTTATTCGCTACATTTTCCTCTTCAAAATACTCGCGCTCGAACTGGAGCAGACTTACCGGCCCAACGTCGTGCGCGTCGTTCGCATCGGCCAACAACCCGTTACCGATGCCGACCTGCTCAAAAGCATCCTCGTGTACTTTGCCATGATCCTCCTCGTCTCTGTTGTCAGTTGGCTCGCTTTACTCGCGTTCGAACCGCTCTCCACCTGGAACGGAACCCACGGAAACAAATTGATCGATTGTCTTTCAGCGGTGGCCGCAACGCTCAATGGCGTGGGGCCTGGTCTGGGCCTCGTCGGTCCAACAGCCAATTACGGGGCTCTCCACGCACCGGCCAAGTGCATTCTGACCACCCTGATGCTACTCGGCCGATTGGAGCTCTTTCCGCTTCTCGTGATTCTCAATCCGCGGTTCTGGCGAGGTCGCTAGTAGGTCTGCGATCTGGTAACGCTTTTTGCCCCGCAGTTTTCTGCGACTTGCCGACGCCCGTTTTCGCGGGCTGTTCACTCCTATCGTCGATGCGCTCTCACAAAATAAACCGGCTGAGATCTTCGTCCTTAACAATGTCGCTCAGCTTACTGCGGACATAGTCGCTGGTAATCACGAACTCACCACGAACATTGTCCGGCGCGTTAAAACTAACTTCTTCCAGAAGCTTTTCCATCACAGTATAGAGCCGACGCGCCCCGATATTCTGCGTGGTCTGGTTGACGCGATACGCAAATTCCGCAATCAGCTCAATGGCATCCTGCTGAAAGATCAGCTCCACGTTTTCGCTGCGAAGGAGGGCCTGATACTGCTTGACAAGGGCGTTCTCGGGCTCCGTCAGAATTCTCACGAAGTCCGCCTTGGTCAGGTCCGTCAACTCCACGCGAATAGGAAAGCGACCCTGCAGCTCCGGCATAAGATCGCTCGGTTTCGCTCGATGAAATGCTCCAGCCGCAATAAACAGGATATGGTCTGTACGCACGTACCCGTAGCGTGTCTTGACGGTCGTTCCCTCCACAATCGGCAGAAGATCGCGCTGCACCCCTTCCCGGGAAACGTCTGGGCCATGAACACTTCCCGTGGACGCGATCTTATCAATCTCGTCAATAAAAATAATCCCGGAGTTTTCCGTCAGTTCAATAGCCTTTGATTCGATTTCATCTTTGTCGACGAGCGCTTCGACTTCTTCGTCAAAAAACAGACGGCGTGCTTCCGCCACAGTCATTTCGCGCCGCCGTGCGCGCTTACTGGAAAAAAACTTTTCCGCCCAGGATTGAAAATCAATATCGATCTGCTCCAGCCCCATTCCACTTACAAAGAATGGAAGTTCTTTTTTCTCCACGGTGACTTCGACGATCCGATCATCAAGCACGCCCGACCGAAGCAATTGCCGCAACTGCGTCCGCACTCGATTCTTTCGGGTTTTTTCTTCAGATGCCGAATCGAGCTCCGCTTCCCAGTCACCCGACTTCAGCAGCACGTCAATCAAACGGTTCTCCGCCCGTTTCTCTGCTTCCTCCTTGACTTTTTCCCGGTACTCCGAATAAACGATGGAGATGGCATTATCCACCAGATCGCGGACCATGCTCTCCACATCACGGCCCACATAGCCGACCTCGGTGAATTTCGTGGCTTCCACCTTCACAAAGGGCGAGCCGGTCAGGCGAGCAAGTCGGCGGGCAATTTCAGTCTTCCCCACACCCGTCGGCCCGATCATAAGGATGTTTTTCGGGCCGATCTCCGCGCGAATTTCTGGCGGGAGCTGCTGCCGACGCCAGCGATTGCGAAGTGCCACGGCAACCGCCCGCTTGGCAGCCTCCTGTCCCACGATGTACTTATCAAGTTCCGCCACAATTTGGGTAGGTGTCAACTGCTGCACGCGATCTCCTCCACCACAATATTCTCATTGGTATGCACGTCCAGTTCGGCAGCCACGCGCAGGGCTTCACGGACAATTTCAACGGCTGACAAATTGGTGTGCCGGAGCAATGCCCGGGCTGCCGCCACGGCATAAGGTCCGCCGGAGCCGATCCCCAAAATTCCGTCGGAAGGTTGCAAGACGTCCCCCGTGCCCGATAACAGCAGTGTATGCTCAGCATCGACGGCAATGAGCATGGCCTCAAGGCGACGGAGGGCCCGGTCAGTCCTCCACTCCTTTGCCAGCTCCGTAGCGGCCCGAGGTAAATTACGGGGGAACTCTTTTAACTTGGCCTCAAAACGCTCGAACAAAGCGATGGCATCGGCAGTACTCCCCGCGAACCCTGTGAGAACCTTTCCGTCCGCCAGACGCCTCAATTTCACGGCGTCAGACTTGAGAACGGTGGATCCAAGACTGACTTGACCATCTGCTCCGATGGCTACCGAGCCACCTCGGCGCACCGTAACCACTGTCGTGCCTCGCATTTGCATGGGACGTGCTTCCCGTTCCAGAAGAAAACAAGCCGGCACAGCCGGCGTTGCATATGTCGCCCGATAGCAGACCAAGCGATGAAACTTAAATTAGTGCCAAATTGCCCTGCCGGTCAAGCGGTCGCAGTTCAGGGCTTCGGTATCAAAGAGTCGCTCCAAATTTTCTCGTCGTTCGTCCGGCTGTGGGGATTAGTACAACTGGCTTGCTCGTGGTATAATTCCCACCGTGGATTGCGCATCGAAGAAGGAGGTGTATGATGCACGTGGACATCGCTCGTTCTGTAGTGGCACAACTTTCTCTCTGGCCGCTTTGGATTGCACTGGGCGTCATCGGCCTGCTCTTCCTTTTGTTTCTGGTAATCGTCGTGCTCATGTACGGGGCACTATGGTTTCAGGCATACATGTCCAGTGCCCGGGTGAGCATCTGGAGCCTGATCGGCATGAGTTTCCGTCAGGTCAACGCGCGGTTGATCGTTCAGGCCAAAATTATGGCCGTTCAGGCTGGTCTTACCGACGAGCGGTACGGAATCACGACCCGGCGGCTGGAGGCACACTATCTGGCCGGTGGGAATGTCATGAAGGTCATCCACGCCCTCATTGCGGCCAACAGGGCGCAGATGCCCCTCACCTTCGACCAGGCAGCCGCCATTGATTTGGCCGGGCGGGATGTCCTCGATGCCGTGCGGACAAGCATCTATCCCAAGGTCATCGACTGTCCAGACCCCCGCAGCGGGCGGACCATGCTCAGCGCCATCGCGAAAAATGGCGTCGAATTGAAAGTCAGGGCCCGTGTCACCGTCCGCACAAAGATGGAAACCCTCATCGGGGGAGCCACCGAAGAAACCGTCATCGCCCGGGTTGGCGAAGGCATCATCACCGCGATCGGCTCGTCAGAAACACACCTCGAAGTGCTGGAACATCCGGATCGAATTTCCAAGGCCGTTTTGGAGCGAGGGCTTGACCAACAGACCGCGTTCCAGATCGTCTCCATCGACATTGCGGATATCGTTGTGGGTCAGAATATTGGGGCCAGACTCCAGTACGACCAAGCAGAGGCCGATACCCGTGTAGCGCGCGCCAAGGCAGAGGAACGCCGGGCACTGGCCATGGCCCGTAGCCAGGAGATGAAAGCGCAGGTGGCATACAACCGCGCCCAGGTCATCCTCGCCGAAGCACAAGTCCCGCTGGCAATGGCCCGGGCCATCCGTGAGGGGCGCTTCGAGGTGCTTGCGTCCCGGCCGTGAGAAAATAGTGCACGGAGCGGTTCAATCCGGGCTCCCGGCGGCACCGCGGTCGCTGTCCTTCTCAGCTTTTTTCATCAAACGGAGATCAAATAGAAAGGGGCACCGGCGCAAAGCCAGTGCCCCCACCGTTTCGATCCTCAGTTAGCAGGGTGGTGTCAACCCTCGATTTCCACCCACCGGCCTTCCCGAGCGCTTTGGAGAATCGCGTCGCACACCCGCTGCGTCCGGAGCCCAGACCGCATGTCGGGCTGGAACTTTGGGCCACCTTCCAGCGATGCCAAAAAGTCGGCGAATGTGTTGATGAACGTGTGCTCGTACCCGATCGTGCAACCCGGCACCCACCAGTGTTTCATGTAAGGATGCTCACTGGCTGTCACGTGAATTTTCTGCCAGCCGGTGAGGTGATCCTCAATCTTCTTGCCGGTTTGGGGATCGGCATAACGGAAGAATTGCAGGAGGTGCGGATCTTCGAGATCGAAAAATACCGAACCCAGTTCACCATTGAGTTCGAACGTGTTGTAGTTCTTTCGGCCGCGGGCATAACGGGTGCTTTCAAAGGTTCCCAGCGAGCCATTTTCAAAAATCGCCAGGAACATACAGGCATCGTCAATTTCTACTTTTTCCACCTTTCCCGTTTCTGCGTGGACACGCTCTTTGACAAACGTCTCCGTGTAAGCGACCACCTTCTTGATCGGACCGTTGAGCCATTCGGCAGTATCGATTGAATGTGCGAGAAGATCGCCCGTCACACCCGATCCTGCCACACGCGCGTCTAGTCTCCACAGAGCCAGCCCGCCCTGAGGCACTTTCTGCGAAATCGTATAGTCCTGGTTATAGGTCGCCCTGTAATGGAAGGGCCGACCGATCCGTCCTTCATCGATGATCTGCTTGGCAAGTGCGATCGCCGGGACGCGCCGATAATTGAAACACACCATATTGGGCACGCCGGCCTTTTCCACGGCGGCCACCATTTCTTCGGCCTCGCGGGAATTCATCGCCAGAGGTTTCTCACAGACTACGATTTTGCCGGCTTCGGCCGCCGCAATCACACAGTCGTGGTGCATGTTGTTGGGCACACACACATCGATCAGATCGATGTCGTCCCGTTCGATCAGCTTCCGCCAGTCAGTCTCGATCGATTCATAGCCCCAACGCTTGGCGAACGCCTCTAACTTGTCCTTATCTTCCGGCCGGGCATACACGGCCTTCAGGACCGGCTTATGTTCCCGATCAAAAAAGTGAGGAACCTGCAACCAGGCGTTGGAATGCGCCTTTCCCATAAACCCGCAACCCAGCATGCCGATCCTCAGTTCCTTTGCCATCGTCGTTCCTCCTTTTGGCAAATGTTCAGTAAAGCTGACACGCTCTTTATTTTTTGCCGTTACCTCTGCAAATTCATCCTGGCGGAGAGGCTCACTCTTCCTCGTACCAGCCGTGAAGATCTCGCACCTGAATCATCACCCGCAAAATGTCGTTCCAGGTTTGCGGATTCATCATGACGGCATTGGGAAACATGCAGCCATCCCAGCATATATGCCGCATTCGCTTGGTGAGCTGTCCGTTTTCATCGCGCAGCCAATATCCGGCCGCTTTCGGAATATCGAGCTTTCCGTTGGGATCAGTCGCCAGACAGTGCCGCCCCGTTTTGTCGTGAGAGCCAGACCCGTGGACGGTGGCATCATTCTGGGCAATATGGAGATCTATCGTCCATGGGCGCAAAGCATCTGTAAGTTGTTTGTATGCGGCATAAAACCGATCCTGATCCTTCCAGTCAAAGTCCTGCGGGAGTAACGCGTCCTCGGGCGCGTTGTAGCCAAGAAGATACAAAAGCGTGTGCGCCATATCGGCCTGGAACCCGAGAACATCCGGGCGATCCACCATTTCCAAAAGCTGGATCATTCGCCGCCAACTGTGCATGCCGCCCCAGCAGATCTCCCCTTCCGCTGCCAGCTTCTCGCCGTGATCCGCCGCAATATCACAGGCCTGGCGGAATGTCTCGGCTATCCGACGCTGATTCCCTTCCGGATCCCTGAGCCACTCGGTCACGCTGCATGCGGAATCAATGCGCACGACCCCATAAGGGCGCACCCCGATTTCTCGCAAGACCATCGCTACCCGACAGCCCTTGCGAACCTGCTCCAGAAACTTCTTCCGCTCGCTTTCGTCGCCCATCGCGGAACCGCCTCCCGTGGGAGGCCAAATCGGCGCGACAACCGTGCCAATCTTCAGATTCCGTCGGGCAGCTTTCTCTGCAAGCTCCTTGATGGCGTCATCGCTCTTGACCGTGGAATCAATATCAATATGGGGGAGGTAAAGGAAAAGGTCGAATCCATCAAACTTGATTCCGTCCACTTCAGCCGCCGCAGTGAGATCGAGCATCGTATCAAGGTCAATCGGCGGCTCACCCCCATCGCCTTTTCCGACCACTCCTGGCCAGGCAGCATTGTGAAGCTTAGGAAAATTATGACGCTGTCCCGAAGCCATGATCCCTCCTTT
>NZ_JACIYL010000170.1 GCF_014359955.1 Thermogutta sp.
CTTCACGAGGTTCTCATCATCGCCGCGGCTTTGGAGGTCGATGATCCCCGACTCCGGCCCCCCGAGCGGGCGGCCGAGGCCGACCTCTGCCACGCCCAGTTTCGCCATCCGGAGTCCGATTTCCTCGGCTATCTCAAACTCTGGGACTTCTACCAGTCGCTGAAAGCCAAACTTTCCCGCAGCCAGATGCAGAAAGCCTGCCAGCAGAATTTCCTCTCCTACAATCGACTCCGTGAGTGGTCGGATATTTTTCGCGAGCTGCAGGAGATTGTGGCCGAGTCCGGGATGAAACTCAACCGCCGCAAGGACGATCCCACGGCAATCCACCGGGCGATCCTGACCGGACTCCTGTCCAACGTGGCCATGCGGCACAACCGCTACGAGTACACCGTGGCCGGAGGTGGCAAGGCCGTTCTCTGGCCCGGGTCCGGCGTCTTTGAAACCAAACCGGCCTGGGTGATGGCCGCCGAACTGGTGGAAACCGCCCGCCGTTACCTGCGGGTGTGCGCCAGGATCGATCCCGCCTGGGTGGAAGAACTCGCGCCCCATCTGATCAAAAAAACGTACGTGGATCCGTACTGGAGTCGGCGTTATGGGGCGGCCATGGTTTACGAGAAAGTGCTCCTTTTCGGCTTGCCCGTCGTGCCCCGGCGGCGTGTCCCGCTGGGACCTATCGATCCTCCAACCGCGCGGGAAATGCTCATCCAGCACGGTCTCGTGGAGGGAGAAATCGAGTGCCAGGCGGCCTTTTTCGAGCACAACCAGCGGCTGGTGCGAGACCTGGAAACCGCCCAGATCAAGCTCCGGCGTCTGGACCTGCTTCTCGGTCAATGGGCTCAGTTCGACTTCTACGACCAGCGGATCCCCTCGCACGTGTACGATCTCCAGGGACTCCTCGCCTGGTGGAAGGAAGCGTGCAGGGAAAATCCGAAAATTCTCCACATGCAACCGTCGGACGTCCTGAAGGAGGAGCTACCGGCCGACGTGTCCACGCGTTTTCCCGACCACTTCATCGTGGAAAAGGCCCCCATGCCTCTGACCTATCGCTTCCAGCCGGGACATCCCGAAGATGGGGTCACCCTCACCATCCCCGTGGAAGTTTTCCATCACCTGGACCCGCGACGTTTGGAGTGGCTCGTCCCGGGGATGGTGGAACCGAAGGTGGCCGCCCTCATCAGGTGCCTCCCCAAGGAACTACGTCGGCGATTGGTGCCCATCCCCGAGAAAGCGCGGCAAGCCGTGGAGCTGATGCGGTTCGGAGAAGGCCGATTCCTGCCGGCTGTGGCAGAAGCCCTCTCGCGGATTTCTGGAGAAAAAATCCGTCTGGAGGATTTCCAGCTTGACAAGATCCCCCCTGAACTGCAAATGTCCATCAAGGTGGTGGACGATAAGGGACAGGTTCTGGCACAGGGCCGGGACTTCTGGCAACTGCGTGAAAAATTGGGAAGCCGGACCACGGTGGCCTATTCGGTCATCGACGATCCCGTCTGGACGAAAGACCATCTCCGTGATTGGCCCGATCAGGACCTCCCCGAAGAAGTGGAAGTACACCGCGGCGGCATTCCGGTGAAGGCGTTCCCGATGCTGGTGGACGCGAGGGACTCGGTGTCCTTACGACTGGCCGACAGTGCCGCCCGGGCGGCCTACCAGACCCGGTTCGGCCTCCGCCGCCTGCTCGCCTTCGCCACACAGGAACGTCTCGATCCCCATTGGGATTGGTTTCCCGATCGGGATCGGCTTCGGCTCATCGCCACGCAACTTCCGGAATTCGACTTCCAGGACCAGCTTCTTCTGGCCCTCGTCGATCGCGCATTCCTGGACGAGAGTCTGGTCGGACCGTGGCTCATCGGGCAGTGGGGCCAGCTTCCTCGGACCCGCGAGGAGTTTCAACGCCTCCGTCACGCCGGTCTGCGACGTTTGCCGCTGGCCATCCAGGAAGTGCTGTCGCTCATCCGTCCCCTGCTGGAGGGCTACCATCAGGCACGGCTGGCCGTGGAAAAACTGACCGCTCCCCAATGGGAAGAAGCCCGGCAGGATATGGAAGAGCAACTCAACGAGCTCGTCCGTCCCGGTTTTCTCACCCACACCCCGTGGAACTGGCTCCGCCAGTATCCCCGGTATTTCCAGGGAATATGCCGTCGGGTAGAAGCCCTGCAACTGGGCAACGCGATCCGTGACCGCCAGGCCCTGGCCACCTTCCGCCCGTTTTGGGAGACCTACCGCAAACGCCGCCAGCTTCACGAGGAAATGGACATCTTCGATCCCGAGCTGATTCAGTTCCGCTGGATGCTGGAAGAATTTCGTATCTCCCTCTTTGCTCAGGCACTGGGCACGGCCCTGCCCGTTTCACCCCAGCGGCTGGAAAAACAACTCGCCCGCGTCCGGGGATAGGAAACCGGGTGGTCTCCAGGGCTATATGGAGTCCAGTTTTGGTAGGGGCAATTCATGAATTGCCCCTACCGGTCAGGCAAACAGTTCTGCAAACCCCAACATTGACGAAGCGGCGACCTACCTTATCGGTCGGTCTAAAAAACTCGCTCCCGCTATCCGCCGCGAGGCCAAACTTTTCAACGCCACTGGATCTTCAGCTTCGCTGAGCCAGTTCGCGATCAATCCAGAACAGGCCCTGGGGTGCATCCCCCACCAGCTTCAATCGCTGGACAATGGCGTCCACCGAAGCCTCCTCTTCCACCTGCTCATCCACGAACCACTGGAGGAAACTCTCGGTGGCGACGTCGCCTTCCTGCTGCGCCAGTTTCAGCAGGTCCAGAATCCGTTTGGTGATTTCCTGCTCATGGGCCATCACGTCATCGAACAACTGGGGCAGTTTGGTCCAGTTACTGGGTGGCTGCTGGACGGCCTGAAGCTTCACCTCTCCCCGGCGAAGGAGGATGTACCTGTAGATTTTCTCAGCGTGCTCCCTCTCCTCTTTCGACTGGACTTCCAGCCAGTGGGCCGCCCCGGGCAGGTTGAGCGCATGGCACCGTGCGGCCATCGCCAGGTAGAGATAGGAAGAATATAACTCGGCATTGAGCTGATCGTTCAGAGCCTGCAGCAACTTTGCACTCAGCATGGCGTCACTCCTTTCCCTTATCACATGTCAAATGGTTCAATCGACTCGACCACAGGCCGGGGAACCTTTTCCAGTCAAGGCCCTCACTTCAGCACTGTGGCCGCTTCCAGAATCGTGGGAAATTCATGTATTATTAGCATCGCAGTCAGAAAGGCAACTGCGAAAAGACCAAAGATCCCTCGGCAAGGCAAAATGGCTTCGCATTTCGGCCACAGAACCGGTAAAATTGAGCGTCATCACCAAAAACCGACAGTTGTGTCTGCACAGGCCAGTGCTGTGATCACTTTGATGGCACTTCCGGTGCCCGAGTTTGCCAGCGCGTCACGAACCTCAGGCATGTGAAGGATTCCCGCATGAGCAATCCACAGCCCACCCAGAACCTTTTTGCGCGACCTCTCGATCTTTCTCAACTGCTGAGCGTTCAGAGTCAGGCGATCGTGAGCCGGATCCTCGTCAAACACCCCACCGGATCGATCACGCTGTTTGCGTTTGATGAGGGCCAGAGCGTCGAAGAGCATACGGCCCCATTCGACGCGATGATCCATGTCCTGGAAGGCGAGGCCGTCGTGAGCATCGCCGGAGAATGGCACCTGGTACGTGCGGGCCAGGCCATCCTTTTGCCCGCCAATGTCCCCCACGCTGTGCGAGCCCCCAAAGCCTTCAAGATGGTGCTCGTGATGCTCCGCCGACCCGCCGAATAAACGCGGAATAAACAGAGTTTCCCCGTCCGAGCTTGTCCTCCTTGGGGTGAAGTGCTGTCCGCATCGCGCGGGTGGCGCTGTCGATACGGCCTCCTTATCCTCACAGTGCGCCATTAAACTTTCCATACTCTGCGAAATACGCATACTACGAATCTTATCGAATTTATCCAATACATTTCGTCGATGCCGCCGATAGCGATACCGGCACACGATTCTTTCGCGCGAGTGCAATAGATTTGCCACCCACCCAGCCAAGTGTGCTTTCCCACCTGAATGCCAAGGAGGAGTTGAACATGAGAAAAACCGCGTTCTCGACTGCCGTCTTCGGCTTATGTAGCTCAGCCCTGTTACTGATAGGACTGTCTTCGCTTCGCGGACCGCTTCCCGTCCTGGCCCAGAACCGTGCTTCTGAAACCTCCGCCACATTCACCGAAATGCTCGCCGAGGGGTCTGGTTCGGAGGCGACCACACTGTCCTCCGACGAAGGCGCGACGACGAACGATCCTTTCAACGGCGCCTGGGACACAGGCCCCGTCCCCGATGATCCCCTCGCCACCCAGGAGTCCGCATCCTCAGCCGCATCCGCCGATCCCGCCAGTGGTTATCGCTATTATTATCGGTTTGTGCCCGAGGAAGAGGACTTTGTCTGGGTTGAGGATTCTGACGACGGGCAAGAAAAAGACGATTACGCCGCCGAATCAGAGATTAGCGACTTTGACGATTCGCTCTCCGGAAATTCTGATGAGGCTCCAGCCCCCACCCTTTCGCCGGACGCGAAAGAGCCTTCCGAAACTGCCCAGTACAGCTTTGTGGACGAGTACTCCCCCGAAGAGGCCGCCCGCTACGAAATGGCCCAGGAAAACCGGAGCGAGGAAAGCTCCTCCGGCGACCTCGAACTCGCCGAGGACGGCTATTTCCCCTGGTACCAGAAGTATTACTACCTGATGGGCAGTCAGGAACATGTCGGTTCCCGGCCCAATTACTGTCGCATTGAGGACGAAAAAACGGCCGAACCGACGCCGGCCCCCGCGACCGCCGACTCAGGCGACGCAGCCACCGGTCCCGGTTACACCTTTGACGGCCGGACCTGGGAACCGGACTACGAGGCCGATGTCGCCGCCGCCTGGCTGTTTGCCGCATCGCGCCACCTGACAGGAGCGGACGAGGCCGCAGAGCGGCAGCTCGCCGACATGTCGGACAACCCTGCCCAGGAAGAGGCCGACTCGCTTCCCGACGAAGCATACGAAGAATGGGACGTGTATTCCGAGATGACCGATCCCGCCTGGGAGGTGATGTCCGATGACGAGGGCCTGGTGCCTTCGGAAGGGAATCCCAAAGATCAGGCCGAGCCGGAATCCGCCGAGGAAATGATGCCCAGCGAAGAAGAGGGCTTCTCCCCCAAAGCCTTGGACGACTCCGGCGAGTACGACTCGTATGACGACGCGATGGAGGACGACTCCTATGATGATGCGATGAAGGACGACGAGTCCCTCACCCCCGAGGAGCCTGCCGCGCCCGAGGACGACACAACCTGGACAATCGTCAATCCCGAGCCGATCGTCTCCTCCTCGGCCGACAGCGATGATGGCTCGCCATCGACTCCGCTGATTTTCGACACTCCCTGGCACGGAGAACCGGGCGAGAACTTCTTCTGGGTGGAAAGCGACACCGTCCCCGAAAGCCCGGCCACGGTTGACCAATCCGCGGAATCCGAGTACATGGACTCCTCCTATGACTGGAACTCGGGCGATTGGGATGCAGGCAGCATGTGGGACGTGGATATGCCCGGGTATCGGATGAGCGATGAGGCCCCTGGTGTGGGGGACAATCGGGACGGCCAAGGAGATTTGGAGGATACCTCCGATCCTGCTGGGGAAAGCTCCCAAGGCGAGGCTTTCCAGGGCGAAGGGCAAGAGGAAACTCCCGCCGAAGCCGGATCGGCTCCCTTGGACGAGGCGATGGATGAGCCGCTCCCGGACGCCACGTATACCGGCGAGTACCTGGAAGGATCCTATGATTGGGAAGAGTCCGCTGTCCAGGAAAACGGTTTGGAAATGGACGCGGCTGAACCGGTGGGCGCAAACGCGGCGCCTGCGGAGAACGAGGGGGTGTCCCTCGGGCGGGTTCTCCGCGGACTGGCGGCCGCCACCCTCGGTGCACTTCCCCGACTGGCTCTGCGGGACTTCAACCTGGAAATCCCGACCAACATCAAATGAGCGGCTGACCGCAGAATTCCCTGCCTGAACCGCCCCCGTGCCTGGCCCGAGTGGGGATCTCCCACGTCGGGCCATTTTTTTTGCGCTGCCAGCCGGGAAAATTTGCCCGTGGAGTCAAGAACGGCAATGATGGGTGGAAGCAAGTGGGGGAACTTTCGCGGAAAAAAATCTCTCTAATCGTTTGGCCGAGAAAACGGCAGGCTTTGCTGTGAGGAAAAGACTAGAATTTGTATGGGATGCAAGACCTGCCGGGGATTGCGAGAAAATGGCGGTGGCGCGGAGCCGGACCGTTTTATGCTGGCCACGTTTTGCACTTTCGCCACTTTACCCCGTTATCCCGGTCGAAAGTTTTTGCTTGGCAAATGCACGATTCCCAAGTTAAAATGGCCATAGTCCTCCAGAGTGTGGAGTGAACGCTCGTCGCATTGGGTGACCCGATCCAGTGGTGGGGGACACGACATCGGTCCTCAGCCGTTTGTTTGTAGGGCGTCGGAGAAACGGAACCATGGTGTGCACGCGATTGACGGTGAAAATGACGGTCGGCCTGATGGTGGCATTGGGCGTGATGGGGTCGCTTTTTTCGGTGGCCACGGCCGATGAAGCGGCCGCACCTCAGGCCCAGTTGGAGCTCTTCCAGGCGGCAGACGGCAGCCAGTACTTCGCGGCTGTGCTTCCGCCAGTCCCGGCGGTCCAGTCTGGTGGACGTCACATTGTCGTGCTCGTCAACACGTCGGCAGCCCAAACGGGAGCAGTGAGAGAGAAGTCGCTCGCTGCCCTGGAGAAATTTCTGGGAGAATTGACGCCAGCGGACCGCGTGCAGATCGTGGCGGTGGACCTTAAAGCAGTACCGATGCACCCGGATTTTGTGGCCCCGGGGAGCCCCGAGTTTCAGGCCGGCTGGGAAAAGCTCCAGAAGCGGGCACCTCTTGGTTCGTGCGATTTGGGGGCCGGATTGCAGGCCGCCATCGACGCCCTGAGCAAGGCACCGGCAGAGGGACGCACCCTCGTCTATTTTGGCGATGGCCTGAGCCGCGCTCACCTTCTCTCCTCGGATGAGATTGCCGATCTGACCACCCGGTTGTACGACGCCCA
>NZ_JACIYL010000171.1 GCF_014359955.1 Thermogutta sp.
AACTGCGTGGAGAAAGATCGGTCCATGATCTGGATTGTCCAACGTCACAATGCGGATCTGACAGGCAGGTCCCTCCGAACTGACTTTCATCCCTGCCGAAGGTCTCGGCGAGCTTCGGGTTTCTCTCCGACGGCAGAGGAAAAGTGGGGACGACACAACGGGAGCGCGACGTGTCCACAGTAATTTATGTCATGAGTTCGCTTCCCAGTTGGCAACTGCCTGACGGAGTTCCCAAAGGCGTTTGGGAGTACGCCCAGGCCCCCCACATTGCCGACGAATACGACGATACCATTTCCGGAAACGACCTGACCGTTTTCGATCAGCAGGTCATCGCCCGACACTGTCGTCGGCCGGGCGTGGTGGTGGACCTGGGTTGTGGCACGGGGAGGGCACTCATTCCTCTCGCCAAGCGGGGATTTACCGGGATCGGGGTCGATCTTTCCCGACCTATGCTCCTCCGTCTCCGCGAGAAAGCAAAACAGGAAGGCTGCGCCGTCTGGGAAATTCAAGCGAATATAGTAGAGCTGGGATGTCTCAAAGACTCCATCGCTGATTACTGTCTTTGTCTGTTCAGCACGCTGGGGATGGTTCGCGGCCGGCCATCGCGCCGCCAGGTGCTGGGACACGTGGCACGGATTTTAAAACCGGGCGGAAAGTTCATCGTCCACGTTCACAATGTGTGGTTCCATGCCCTGACACCCGCTGGCCGCGACTGGCTGATCCCCCACTGGGTGGAGGCCCGTATCCTCCGCCGCACCGAATTTGGGGACAAGTTCTTTGAGTACCACGGCATCCCCAACGTTTTCGTGCACGCCTTTACCCGCCGGGAGTTCGTTCGGGATCTACGGAGTGCGGGGTTGGTGATCGAGGAGCTCATTCCCCTCGCAGTGGGGAGGCGCGAGCCCCTGCCTTTCCCGTGGTTTTTCGGGTGGATGCGTGCCAACGGTTGGATCGCCGTATGCCGGCGTCCAAGCTCGACGTGACTCGAAACGAGCAGAATATCGCTTTTTCCTGGCAAAAAAATGAAAAGGCGTGATCTTCATAAAGACCACGCCTCGTGATTTTCTCAAGTTGAGGAATTGCCGAACCTGCGGTCCTCAATTCGCAAACCAGCTTCCACTGGGAACGGGGAGGTTCGCTCGGGTGGAAGCAAGCTCCGGCCGGGTCACCTGGTGCGAGGCGATTTCCCAAGCGTTGATTTGCACACCGCCGGTCACAAACATCGTGCCACCGCGAATCCGGGCGAAAACGGCCGTCGGGGAGACATGACGGGCAGGGGTCAGTTTGGCGGTGGTCACAATGTCTTCACCCAGAAGGGCCGGCAGGGAAAGCTGAGCCTTGTCGAGCAGTCTTTCCTGCGCTATGAGGGCACCCAGGGTAGCCAGGTCCATGCAGTTGCGAACCTGCCCGAACACCGGATCAGCCTTGGACAGTTCGTCGTACCGGGCGGTCATCAGCTCCGCCCATTTACGATAGACGGGGGCAGCTTCCTGGGTCTTGACACGCTCACCCTGGCTGTTGTAGAGATCCGCCTCGGCCATCGTCTTGACGGCCGCCTTCTGGAATTTCCAGGTTAGACCCGCTTCATCACGGGCAAGCGGCTCATAGTCCGGTGCAAGCCACCAGCGAGGCATCATATTGTTCGGCCGGAAACCGGAACTGGTTACCAGCGAAACGAAACTCGGCAGTCCCGGCACGGGAGCGGGTTCCGCACCCATTGAAATTTGTTTCATGCGGAAGTCGGCCGCCACAAGAACACGCGCAAAGTGAGAGGATTCCGGCACACCCGTCAGGGTCACAACCTGCGGCCCAATGGCCTCTTCGAGCGCCCGGGCGAATGCCACCGGATCCACATTTCCCCGGCGTGCGCGGACAAAGGCGTTAAGCCGCTGGATGCCCTCGGCCGTGGGGTCAATGGAGCAACTGATGACCGTCCGCTGCGGTTGGAATGCCGCCCGCAAGGCCACCACCAGGTCATCCAACAGCATGATCGGTTTGCCGCTTTGCATTCCCACCGGGTATCCTTTTTCGTGAAGGCGCCAGGGTTCGGCAGGCCCCACGATGATGATGTCCTGCTTATCAGGATAAACGAGCACGTAATCGATCCGCGTCAGGCCGCCGAGGAAGCAAACCTCTTCGGGAAGGGGCGTTCCCTCCCGCATGGATCGGGCAAGCTCTGCGTCCAGGTATTTGAGAGAGACGGCCCGACTGGTTGATGGCCGACGAAACTCCTCGGGGAGATCGCGATGGAACTGCTGCCAGGTTCGCGCCAGTTCCTGGAGATCCTGCCGGGAAGCCGAGCGGATCACCCCGGACTGGTCGATGATGACCCCTCCCACCGCCCGGGTTGCCAGTACAGCGCCCCCGACATTGTTGTTCTGTGCCCGGGCCAGGCCCGACCAAACGCCCGAAGTCAGCAGGGCCGCCACGATGGCAGGCAAGCCCACCCAACGACCGATTCCCCGCACGCGAATCATACGAAAATCTCCCAAACCACGCGGTAAAGTAAACTTTTCGTCACAATAAAGGCGGCGACTTCGCTCACTCAAAGAAACGCGTCAGCACATTGAGCAGAACAGTAGCTCCGCCGATTTTGCCGGTTCCGCGGGAATCCTTCCCTGGACAGTCCCGCCATATCGCCCATTTTCCCACACAAGGTCACTACAATTTTAGGCTAATTGGCTGCCGCGGGGTTTTCAACTTTCTTTTGCATCCCCTTTTTGGTTGCCGATTTTCGCCAGAAAGTTCCAGCTATGCAGGGGGTCGCTCCGTTCGCCGAGGTGGGCTGCCTTCCAGGAGAGCGGGCAGACGGTGGAAAAGCAGAAGACTCCGCCGTTCCCTCGTTCCGACCGCTGCCCAGGGGGATCGAGGCCGCCGTTTGTCCCCTAAAAGGCCCTGTTTCCGCTGGGAAGCCCACATGATTTGTGGGCCGACGCGTTTTTTCGCCTTGGAGCCAGCCCGGCAATGCGCTCCGGTTCGCGGGGAAAACCATTAGAATAGAGATAGAAGGCAAAATGCCGAGCGGTTTTGTTATGCGATTTTCACCCTGCAGCAACAAGAGCGAGGGTTGACCATTGTCGGACGTTGCCTACCTCGTCATCCGTGAAGGCTCGAAGTGGACGGACGTGTTTCGTCTCGTCCCAGGCCAGGTGATCACGATTGGTCGGGCGCCGACAAACCAGATCGTCATCAAAGATGAGCGCTGCAGCCGCAGCCACGCCGAAGTTTTTATGTCCGAGGGCCGGTGGGTCATCCGCGATCTGGAGAGTCGGAACGGCACCGTTGTCGGCAACCAGCTCATCAAGACGGACTGGCCCCTCCAGTCGGGCGATGTGATTCGCATCGGGCGGTCCCAGCTCGTCTTCGTCAAGCATCTCAGCGACGCTTTTCCGGAAACGGGCACCATCCCCGGACGGGAGGCCTTTGCCGAGGCCCCACAGGGGCCTCAGACGGCCAAGTCCGAAAGCGACGAGGAGGTTCTCGGCGAATACGAGCCCACCACCATCACCCATCGGCGGAACCGAACCAGGCTTCTTGAATCGGAGAATCGGGAGGAACTCAGCCTCGAAGAAGCCGGCCGGGCCGCCGCGCGGTTGTGCCGCCTCGCCTTTGAGCTGGGCAAGGCACCCACGGCCGTCCGCATGGCGGAACTCACGCTGGAAGCCCTGTTTGAAATGACGGCCGTGGACGGGGGCGCCGTGTTACTGGTGCCTCGCGATTTCGTGGGCACCCCCACCGGCAGCGACCTTCACGTGGTCGCTTCCAAGACAACATCGCAATGGCCCTATCACCGCGTTTCCAACTTTCTGGCGAGCACCGTGCTCCGGGAAGGGGAGGCGGTTTTGGCCCGCAACGTCCTCGACGACAGCGCCATCGGCAGCCGGGATAGTCGCGGGGAGATTCACGCCACAAGTGTCATCTGCGCACCGGTGCGCCAGGGGAAACGGGCCCTCGGCGTCATCCATCTTTACTCCACGGACACCAGCCGCGGTCCTTCTCCGGAGGATCTCGAGTTCACGCTGGCAGCGGCGGACACCCTCGCCGTGGCTCTCGCCAACCTCAATCGCCAGGAGGAGCTGGCCGAGAATCTCACGCAGGTCAAGACGGAGAACGTGCAGCTTCGCGAGCGGCTGGGCGTCCACAGCGAGCTCGTCGGACGAAGCGAAGCGATCAGGAGAATCAACGAGGAAATCGCTCGGGCAGCGGCCACCAAAGCCACGGTCCTCATCCGCGGAGAAAGTGGCGTGGGAAAGGAGCTCGTCGCCCGGGCGGTCCACTACTCCAGCCCCCGGCGCGGTGGTCCCTTCGTCTGCATCAACTGTGCCGCGTTGTCCGAGGAACTTCTGGCAAGCGAACTCTTTGGACACGAGAAAGGCGCCTTCACGGGCGCTTATGAACGCAAAATCGGCAAGTTCGAACTGGCCCACCAGGGAACGCTCATGCTCGACGAAATCGGCGAGATGAGCCCCAGCATCCAGGCCAAGTTTTTGCGAGTGCTGGAGGGACATCCGTTCGAAAGAGTGGGCGGAAGCAAGCCGATCAAGGTGGACGTCCGCGTCATCGCCGCCACCAACCGCGACCTGGAGCAGGAAGTGGCTGCGGGTCGATTTCGCAGGGACTTGTTCTTCCGGCTGCGGGTACTGGAAATCGTTGTCCCACCGCTGCGGAAACGGATCGAAGACATTCCCGAGCTGGCCTACTACTTCCTCAACAAATTCCGCGAAGAAACCGGCCGCAAGATCAAAGGCTTCACCACGCAGGCCATGGAACGGCTCACAACCTACCGCTGGCCGGGAAATGTGAGGGAACTTAAAAACGTTATCGAGCGAGCGGTGGTGCTTTGTCGTGGGGATTATATCGATGTGGATGATCTGCTGCTTTCCACCTTGCCGACCACCGGCGACACAGCCGAGGCGCTCATCCAGGAGCGCGGATATCGGCCGTGCTCTCTCGAGGAACTCGAACGGGCCCATATCCTGGCCACCCTGCGACACACAAATTGGAACAAGAGCCGAACAGCGCAGATCCTTGGCATCGAGCGGTCCACCCTGGAACGCAAGATCCGCCGCTACGGCCTGGATGAATTGGGGAAGAAGCAGACTCCACGCTGACGGCCGGTTTTCGCCCGCGGCTTCCAGGGCGTTGCATTTGTCCCTTGGGGAATATACTGTTATCTGTTCGCATATCTGCTCCGTTGGTTGACTCAACCAGAAGGACAAGAAACGATGCACCGTGCAACGCGTGTGGCCCTGGTCGTAGGCCTTATCATCGCCCTGTTGCTGATTGCTGCCGGCGGTTATGTTTGGCTCATTACGTTGAGCGACAAGCGAATCGAATCCAGGCTGACAGCTCTGCGGCAGGTGGGCGAACCCACATCCGTCGAAGAGTTGTGGCGTTCCACGGGCACCGGCAGCGAAAAACCGCAGGACACGCGATTTGCCGAGGTCGTGGCTCAGGCCAGCGAGATTCGCAAGATTGTGGAAAACTCCTACGCCCCCGCCCTCATGGACGAAAACGGCCATCTCACAGAGGCAGGACGGCAGCGTATCGCCGAAGCCTTCCAGAAACACGGGAAGTTTCTCGATCTGGTGGCGCAATTTCTGGAAAATCCCCCTGCACCCGTTTCCCCGGCGAGTGAACCCACTCCGGAAGACCACCTCAAGTGGTGCGTGCGTGCTGCCCAGGACGCGGATCTCGTTGCGAGGATGCTTCACTATTGGGGGCTGTTCCATGGCGAATCCGGAAACACACCCGAGGTCCTTCGAGCAGCGCAATTTTCACAAAAATTGGGCCAGTGGATTCGCGCGTTTCCAGGAACCATGCCCTGTAATTCCGCTCTCAAGGCGGAAGCCAACACGATCGATCTCTGCGAGGTGATTCTGCGTGACCCCAAGGAGGTCGAAGAGCTGGCCGTTCTCCGCCAGCCCCTTTTGGACACGCACCCCCTTGAGTGGTGCGCTCGGGCGGTGGTCGCCGACCGGGCACTGGGATTGAGCCTCCTGAGTCGGTATCCGGGACACGATTCTCTGTGGACGCGCTACCGCTGGAACCGGTTGTACCTGCGCTATCTCGATTTGTTCGAGCGGCTTGTGAACGGCGTTCAACAGGCGAGTTATTCGGCAGTCGCCTCTGCACTCGATGCCAGCGGTCTCCCTGTCGAAGCCGATGCGGTCAAAATGGTCCTTCCCACCGTGCGTCGCTGCGTCAACGAGGCCTTTGCCGTGGAAGCACGCCGCCGGGAGTGCCTTGTCGCTCTGGCTATCCTCAACACGCGTATTCAGAAAATACCGGAATCCGGGCAACAACTGCTCGATCCGAATAAACTCAATCTGCCCAAAGACGTGGTCCTGGATCCGTACAGCGGAACCCCGTTCCATGTGCTGACCGCCAATGACCGGTGCGTCATTTACTCGGTGGGCCCCAATCAAAAAGACGAAGGTGGACAGACGCTGCAGGGAGCCGACGACGTGAGTTTTCGGTTTGTCTGGACCCCCGCCACGTAGGCCCAAAACCGGGGCGATAACGTCTTCAGAAAGCGTTTCAAATTGCGACGTCGCTGTAAAACTGAGTAAATATCCGTGATCGCACAACGCGAAACGTACCAGCACGAATGAAGGGCCACCCGACGAAGATCACGAAACCGTGTATTCAGAAATGACTCGCCCCGGTAACTCTGCCGAAGGCGTCATAGATGAGGTGGTTGACCATGGTGGCTGCTCCCTGAAAGCTCCTATCCCATCTTAAAATTCTGTAGCAGAATCATCAAACGGATTTGGTATCTCACCGAGAAGGAGCTTGCCAGCAGTGGTCAGGTGTGGGATCACATGTATAAGAAACCCGATCAAGAAATCACAGGTTTGCTCGGCGTCCCACGCTTCGGGGTTTCTCACCAAGTTACACAGCGTTTCCAAATCCGAAAGCCAGTCAGTCATGTGGAAAACGAAATCAGCTTGCTTTTGCCGAAAGTCTGCATCTTCTTGACCATCTTTGTATATTTCAAACGCGCGACCCAAGAGAGCTTCTAATTTCTGTTTTCTGCTCATACTTTTTTCTCCGTGCC
>NZ_JACIYL010000172.1 GCF_014359955.1 Thermogutta sp.
CAGTCCCGCAGGACTTCTGCCCCATTCGTCACTCGACGAGATCGCCCGGCAGGGCCGGGGCGATTAACGGCCCCTTTTTTTTGCGGTTCACGGTTGGGACGAAATGAACGGAAATAGTTCGCGGATTTCCCGTTCACTTGGTTGTCGACCGTACTCACACACTTCAAACGCCTCCGCGTATGTGATCGCTTTTCCCTTCTCCGGTCCGTATAACTCGATCAACCGATCGCGGCACTTGTCGGCAATTTGCGCAAATCTTTGGCGGAAAGCCTGACGCACCTCTTCCCGCTTCTTCTGCCGATCGGCCTCCGTCCGGGGTGCACTCTCGGGCGACCCGAGGGCCCCACCTTCGATAAACTGCGACTCAATGGCGAGTAAGGCATCCAGCTTTTGCTCAATGACATCATCAATGGCCACCACAATATCCGGACGGAAAGGATTTGGCCGCTGGAAATTGTCGTACGAGTACAGAAACACAGGATTTCTTTTGAGGGGAGGAACGTCGGGACAGAAAAAGGGAACGGCCACCATGTAAGCCGAGTCCTGCATCAGGACTCCCGTGTAACGGTGATCGGGATGATAATCATTCGGTCTGTGGCCAATCACGATATCCGCCTGCCACTGGCGAATAAGGCGGGTCATCGTTTTTCGGTTTTCCAGAGTGGGTAAAAGCTCGCCGTCGTGAATGTCCAATACTTCCGTTGTGATCCCCAGGATTCTGGCTGCTTCCTGAACTTCCGCGGTTCGTCGCTGAGCGAGAGGACCGCCAGCCATCGCCCAGTGTCCAATATCGCCATTTGTCATTGAAACAAACTTGACCTGATGTCCGGCCTTCGCCCAAAGTGCCGCCACACCGCCCGCACGAATCTCACAGTCGTCCGGATGGGCACCAAACACGATGACTCGGAGAGGCCGATTCTCGGCGGCTCCGAGCGGACGTTGGCTGAGACATGCGATACCCAACACGACGGCACAAAATGCGGTGACAATTCGGAGTCTCCTGAAATGGCTCACCAATGGTTGGTTCAGCTTCATAGGGCGGCTCCCGCCTCCACATGCTCAAGCACTCGAGGTGGCAACCAAATGCCGGCTCGGGCACCGGTCCAAAACAGTGCCTGACTTGGCCACCATTATTGGCCATTGAGTGCTCAGAATCAAGCGAGAGCTATCGGGCATGGGCCGCGTATTGACAGCTATCGGCCGTGGACTCGAAGATAGGGAAGTGCATCGCAAACCACGGGGAATCTACCGGTTTCTGCGACGGTCGGGCAACTTCGATGTTTTGGAGTTTTGACACATGGGAAAAAGATGGTCTGTTGTTTGTTTTGCGCTCGCGATGGTTCTTGTTCCAGCGGCCATTGTCTCCCGGGGTGAGACCCGGGCCGAACCCGCCGGGCCAAAGATGGGAATCAACCTGGCCGGCCCGGCCGACTGGAACACCGAACTGCCGTTTGTTGACGTCTTCAAACTTTCCCGCCCCTGGATCAGCCAGCAAAAAGGAAAGCCGTGGGGGCAGGGACCGCGCCTCGATCTCGACGAGCACGGCTGGGTGCGGAGCCTGCAACCTGACTGCTGGGCGGAAACCCTCATGTGCACAATTGACGGCGGGCATTATCCCTCCGGCCAATACACCGTTTTGTACGACGGGAAAGGAAAGATTGAAGTCGGTAATGCCGCACGAGTTCTGCAGGAACACCCGGGGCGAATGGTGATCGAGGTCGATTCAAAAAAAGGTGCGATTTTTCTGCGGATCACCCAGACCGATCCAGCGGATTACATTCGAAACATCCGGGTGATCATGCCAGGATTTGCAGACGTCTATGAGAAAGAACCCTTTCATCCTGACTTCCTGAAACGCTGGGCGGGGGTGAGGTGTTTTCGGTTCATGGACTGGATGGAGACCAATGGCTCACGGATTGCGCGCTGGGAAGATCGGCCAGTGTTAGAGGATGCTACATTCTGCGCAAAAGGCGTCCCGCTCGAGCTTATGATCGACCTGTGCAACCGCCAAAAGGCGGACGCCTGGTTTTGTATGCCTCATCTGGCCGACGACGAATATATCCGCAAATTTGCGCAACTTGTCAAAGAAAGGCTTGACCCGCAATTGAAGGTCTATATTGAGTATTCCAACGAAGTCTGGAACGGAATGTTCGAACAGAGCCGCTGGGCGGGAGAGCAGGGGATACGCCTCGGCTTTGCGGAAAAGCCATGGGAAGCGGCGTGGCGTTACACGGCATGGCGGTCGGTGCAAATCTTTCGCATTTGGGAGGAAGTGTTCGGCGGAAGAGATCGCTTGGTCCGGGTCCTGCCCACACAGGCAGCCAACCCCTACGTGTCTGAACAGATCTTGTCATTTCAGGATGCCTACAAACATGCTGACGTGCTGGCTATAGCACCATATATCAGCATGAATGTCCACTCTTCTGGAGACGGTCCCACGGCGGAGGAAGTCGCCCAATGGTCATTGGACAAATTACTGGACCACGTGGAAAACCGAAGCCTCCCGCAAGCCATTGAATGGATGAAGCGACAGAAAGAGGTAGCGAATCGGTTTGGCGTCGGTCTTGTGGCCTATGAGGCAGGGCAGCATCTTGTGGCCGTCGGTACCGCCAACCGGAACGAAAAGCTCGTGGAATTGCTCAAACAGGCCAATCGCCATCCCCAAATGGGACGCATCTACGACAAGTATTTCCAGGCCTGGGAAGAAATTGGCGGTGGGTTGTGTTGCCATTTCTCGTCTGTGGGGCGGTGGAGTCAGTGGGGAAGCTGGGGGCTGCTGGAATATGCCGACGAATCACCTGCGCAGTCACCGAAATTCCAGGCGTTCCAGCGGTGGCTCAAAAAATGGAACGTGTCGGCTGCTCACTAAGGGAGCAAGGTGAGGGCTGATTGAAAGCGATGGAGTCATCTGGCTTTAGCCAAGGTTGGCTCAGCAATGCAAAAAAATTACGTGTTGTACCCAACCCGCAGATCACGATCGACGTGTTGGGATTTTTGGGCTCGGTGTTGCAAAAGGGAAAGTTATTGCAATTAATGACACCTTTAAATGAGCCAGCTTAATCCACATCCTTCAAGTTCCAACGAATCTAACCTGCCACCTGCAGTGATATTCCAGCATCCCGGCCGTGTTTGGCAACTGGCACTCTTTCATGCATGGAACTCTCTCCAGCAAGTTGGGCAAGTCTGGCAACCTTTACCTCGTATTCTTGTCGCTTCCACCGCGGACAGGATCGAGTCGGTCCTTCGCAACCGACCGGCGAGCTTTACCGTGCTTTCTACAAAAAGCCCGCATTACCAGACCTGGCTGCAAAGACTTCCAGGCTGGAGGAGGCAGTTCCCGCTGGCGACCTTTTGCGTGATCAATACTTCGGGCATCGATCTTCAACCTGGACTTTGGGAGCTGGGAGTCCGATGCGTTATTCAGTCCACCTGGGAGATGGAGATTCTTGCGAGGTGGCTGGCCTGGCACCTGCGGCGTCTGGACGAATCGCCCAACGAATGGCTGAAGGGACTCTGGGATCGCCTCCCATGGGCGCAGTGGGGTGGAAAAGAACCCGTGTCCGGATAGAACATTTTTTCCACCGTCGGCTTGATCCACTGCGTTATGCCGACAAATGCTTGCTCATAGCGGTAGAATTGAAAGAAAGTCGGCCACACTACGCTTGCAAATACTCGCATTTTCGACAAATTCACAAATATTTTGCTTTCACTGCCGTAAGCTTCATTTTTAACGAGCGCACCTATCCTGCTGGTAGTGAGAAGCTCGGTTCAGGCAGTGGATAAGCGCACGCCAAAGACGAAAAAGGAGTGAACCCATCCATGAGTGACGCCGTTCTGACACGTGAAAGCATTCTCAAGGTTCTTGACCGGTTTCTTGACCCGGAACTTGGTCGAAGTGTCGTCAGTTTGGACCAGGTGCAGGATATCAAGATCGCGCCCGGCCGGGTGACCATTCAACTCGGATTGACAACCTTCTGCGCCCCATTATGGGACGAACTCGCTCAAGAAGTCCGCGACTTGGTCCGGAAAAACCTGGACTCAGCCGTGGAAGTGGAAGTAAAGATCTCCGAGTTTCCGCGGGCAGCAGAAAAGCTCGGTCAAATCGGCCTGAAAGCCAAATACGTCGTTGCCGTAGGATCCGGCAAGGGCGGTGTAGGGAAAAGCACCGTAGCGGCAGTCCTGGCGCTGGGGCTTACTCGGGCGGGATGTAAAGTGGGCCTCATGGACGCAGATGTTTACGGTCCGAGCATCCCGCACCTGCTGGGAACCGAGGAGAGACCGACACTCTATGAAGGAAAAATCGTGCCGATTGCGGTTGAGGGGATGAGGGTGATGTCGATGGGATTCATCGTTCCGCGCGAAGAGGCCGTGATCTGGCGCGGTCCGATGCTCCATCAGGCCGTCCAACAATTCCTGCGAGATACCGACTGGGGAGACCTGGACTACCTCATCGTTGACATGCCGCCGGGTACCGGTGACGTGGCGCTCAGTCTTTCCCAGCTCCTTCCCGTGTCCGGCGCGGTGGTGGTGTGTACTCCGCAGGAGCTGGCACTCCTCGACGCGGTCAAAGCCATCGCGATGTTCCGCAAGGTGAATATCGAGCTCCTGGGAATCGTGGAGAACATGAGCTACTTTGTTTGCCCCAACTGCGGAACCAGGCACGATATCTTTAGCTCGGGTGGGGCAAGAAAGAAAGCCGAAGAGCTCAAGGTACCGTTCCTCGGCGAAATCCCGCTCAATATGGCAATCCGCGTTCGCGGGGACGAAGGAAAACTTGTCGACTGCTTCAACGACCCCGTGCTTCAGCCGTGCCTGACCGCTCTGTGCAAGAACCTTGTGCGTCAAATCGTGGAAAAGCGCCGGGCGTCACCGCCTCTTCCTTCGCTGTCTGTGCTGTAATGTCAGGCGGTTGATTGGTTCAGGATTGTGAATGTTCCCTCAAGCCTCTCCGCGCCGCCTGCTCCTCTTCTGAAGCTGGGGTCGCCAGGCAACGGTAGGGCAGGGAACGAGGAAAGCGCGCCGTGGGTGGCTCTCCGCCCACGGCACCGATCCGACGGCGAAAACCGGGGTGGTGACCGTCTTAAAGCCGCTCATTCGTAAGCATCAATGTCGTCCCAATCGTCTTCTCCGTCTTCTTGATCGACGGGAATGTCGTCGCGTTCGTCCAGAGCGGTCACCGGAACTTTGCCCGGTTTGCTCTCCCGCTTGCGGAGGAAGAGGCGTATGGGCACCTCGGGATAAGGGAGTTCTTCCTGGAGAGCATTGATGAGGTAGCGGCGGTAAGCATTGGAGAATGCTTCCGGCTCATTGCAGAACATGACGATGGTGGGCGGCTGAACTCCCACCTGGGTGGCAAAATATATTTTTGGCCTTTTCGTCCCGGACAGGGGTGGTGGATGCCGCTTGAGAATGGCCTGCAGCGCTCGATTAAGTTGCCCGGTTCCCACCCTCATCAGGGCTTGTTTGTGGAGCGATCGGGCCAGATTGATGAGGCGTTTGACGTTTTTCCCTGTCTTCGCTGTAATGAACGCGATCGGCACGTAGGACATATTGCCAAACGTGCTGCGGAGTAAATTCACCCAGGATTCCGTTGGCGTTTTGTTGACGAGAAGATCCCACTTGTTCACCACGAAGACGCATGGCTTCGTGTGTTCAGCGATGTATTTGGCGAGCTGCTTGTCCACCCGGGCAATATCCTGGGTGGCGTCGAAAAACAGGAGCACAACATCGGCCCGACGGATACTCTCCTGCGCCCGACAAACCCCGTAAAAATCAACATTTTCATGAATGCTTTTGCGTCGCATCAGCCCGGGCGTATCAATTGCCACAAAGACTTGACCGTCCAGCTCGAACCGGACGTCCACACTATCCCGGGTGGTGCCCGGAATTTCGCTGACAATCATCCGCTCCTGCCGGGCGAGAGTGTTGATAAAGGTGCTTTTTCCGACGTTTCTTCGACCGACGACAGCCAGTTTCATGACGGGTTCCGGCACGTCCTCCGAAACCGAGGACGGCAGCAGGCGGAAAATTTCCTCAAGCAACTCCTCTTTGCCACGATGTTGTTCGGCACTCACGGTTACCAGCGGCCAACCCAGCTTGGAAAACTCCTGGGCCACCACATCCCACTTGGGGGCATCGGCCTTGTTCGCGACGCAAATCGTCGGCCGCTCGAGAGTGCGAAGGCGGCGGGAAATCTCCTCGTCCATGGGCGTCAGACCCGACCGCGTATCCACCACGAACAAGATGAGAGTGGCCTCATGCAGCGCAATGTCAATCTGGCGAGCGACATGCTCTTCCAGTTCCGCCGCATCCACAATTCCGATACCGCCGGTGTCCACGAACTCCAACCAACGATCATCGATCCGGGCAAGAGCCGTGACACGGTCCCGAGTCACGCCTGCCCGTGCGTCAACAACGGCCACCCGACGCCCGACCAACCAGTTAAGGAGGCTGGATTTGCCCACATTCGGTCGACCTACGATGACTACTTTGGGAATAGACATGACGTGCTATAACTCCAAACGTCTTTAAAGGAGTTGGTTTACTGATTCTTTTTTCTTTTGGATGCGGAGAGCTTCTGCGATCACCGACGCCGGGAAAAAACCATCATTTCTCCGGCCGGAGGCTCTGGACCGGTCACCCACCATTCATCAATTGTAAGGGAGTTGGTCAAAAATGTGGGGCCGGACCGACTGATGGGCACTTCGCGGCGTGGAAAACCAGAGTACCGCCACGGCACCAAAATTGACATGCAGTTGGAGGGATCCTGCAGAACAGCGAAGCCTGTACCCAGGCCGATAGACGTCCCGTCTATTCTTTAGCTTGGAGGACTGGCCGGTGGGCCACGTGCACCGCCGGATAATGCGAGTCCTGTCAGCCGGACGTTAGCGGCGCCCTGCAAATTCCCGCGGGGCGGATTTGGCCTGGGCAATTTCAATCGCGTTGAGTAATCCCCTCGCCTTGTTGAGGGTTTCCTGCCACTCTCGGCGGGGATCA
>NZ_JACIYL010000173.1 GCF_014359955.1 Thermogutta sp.
CCCTATACCGTCGCTGAACCCGGGCATTCGGGATTCGCACTTTGCCAGGCCGTCGGAAGGGGGCCTGGCGAGCTTGGAGGCCATTTTCCCCGACAGTGCGTGAGCTGTACACCGGCGCTTTCTTGCGGGCCATATTTTGTCAGTGACGACTTATGAAAATCCACGAGTATCAGGCCAAGGCGTTGTTTCGAGAGTTTGGGGTTCCTGTACCCGCTGGCAAAGTGGCGGAAACGCCCGAGGAGGCGGGCCGCCTCTTTGACGAGCTAGCGGTGCCACGAGCGGTGATCAAGGCTCAGATTCATGCCGGGGGAAGGGGAAAGGGAACGTTCCGCGAGTTCCCCGACCAGCACGGGGTGCAACTGGTCGCATCTTCGGAAGAGACCCAACAGGTCGCCGCCCGAATGCTCGGGCACACATTGGTGACGGCCCAAACCGGCCCAGAGGGGCGGGTGGTTCGCCGCGTCCTTATCGAGGAGGCGACCAACGTCACACGCGAACTGTACGTGGGCATGGTGGTGGATCGGCAGCGGGAATGCCCGGTTATTCTGGCTTCTGCGGCCGGTGGAATGGATATCGAGACGGTGGCGGCTACCCAACCAGAAGCCATTTTTTATGAGCCGGTGGACGTGAATTTGGGGATCCGCCCCTATCAGAGCCGGAAATTGAGCCAGAAGCTGGGCCTGGGACAGGGCGATCCTGCCCGGCAGTTAGAAGCCGTCCTCCGGGGGATTTCAAGAATTTTTGTGGAAAAAGACTGTAGTCTGGTGGAAATCAATCCCCTGGGAGTGACTGCCGAAGGGCGAATCTTGGCAATGGACGCCAAAATCAATTTTGACGATAACGCTGCGTTCCGGCATCCGGAATGGAAAGAACTCCGAGATGTCCATGAAGAAGATCCCATTGAACTTCGAGCGAGCGAAGCTGGATTGAGCTACGTCAAGCTTGACGGGGATATTGGGTGCCTCGTGAATGGGGCGGGTTTGGCGATGAGTACGATGGACCTGATTATGCTCCACGGGGGGCGTCCGGCCAATTTCCTGGATGTGGGCGGAGGGGCGGACCTCCATCAGGTCATCGAGGCATTTCGGATTCTTCTCGCTGATTCCAAAGTGAAAGCGGTGCTGGTCAACATATTCGGGGGCATCATGCGGTGCAGCACGATTGCGCAGGCACTTGTGGAAGCGCATCGCACGGTAGGGATTACGGTTCCAGTGGTCGTTCGCTTGGAAGGAAATGAGGTGGAACAGGGGCGAAAGATCCTGGCAGAAAGTGGCTTGACGATTATTCCCGCGAGTGATCTGACGGACGCTGCCCAAAAGGTGGTCGCCGCAGCAGCGGGACGGTGATGGGTTTGCTTTCAGGGGAGTGTCTGCTCTGGATATTGCGGAAAACGATTCCGTTTATAAGCAGAGTCGTATCATCGGAGAACGCGTTTTTCATACATTTTCCACGCGGTTTTTTCTATGAGCATCCTGGTTAACAAAGGCACGCGGGTCATCTGTCAAGGGATCACGGGGAAGGCTGGGAGGTTTCACACTCAGCAGTGTCTGGCGTACGGCACGCAGGTGGTTGGAGGGGTCACGCCCGGCAAAGGAGGCACCACGGTTGACGGCGTCCCCGTATTTGACACTGTCGAGGAAGCTGTACGCTCGACGGGGGCCGACGCGACGATGATATTCGTGCCCCCACCATTTGCGGCCGACGCCATTCTGGAAGCCGTCGATGCGGGGATTAAGCTGATCGTCACGATTACCGAGGGGATTCCTACGCTGGACATGATCCGCGTCATGCCGGTTGTCCGCCGGGCCGGCGCCCGTCTTATTGGGCCCAACTGTCCTGGAGTGATCACACCCGGTGAGTGCAAAATTGGCATTATGCCGGGTTACATCCATCGGCCTGGACGCATCGGAGTGGTGAGCCGATCAGGAACTTTGACCTACGAGGCCGTATGGCAGTTAACGCAGCGGGGACTTGGCCAATCGACCTGTATAGGACTAGGGGGAGATCCCGTTGTTGGGACCAGCTTTGTTGATGTGCTCGAGCTGTTCGCTGCGGACCCCCAAACCGAAGGGGTTTTTCTCATCGGTGAAATTGGAGGCAATGCCGAGGAGCTCGCCGCAGAGTACATTGCGAAACACTTCCGCAAGCCGGTAGCCGCGTTTATCGCGGGAAGAACGGCCCCACCGGGAAAACGGATGGGCCACGCGGGCGCAGTCATTACCGGGGGACGAGGGACCGCAGACGACAAGATCAAGGCCTTAAAAGCGGCCGGGATTGAAGTGGCCGAGAGCCCCGCCGAGATGGGTGAGGCCATGGAGCGCGCGCTGAAAAAGGGGCGTTGATAACTTGTGACCAGGGGCAGCCAGTCGCACAAAGAACCCGCTGGTTCCCCGATCGGAGGTAGCACTTACTGGGGGTCACCTTCGAGGGCTCGGGCGAGTTTCTGGAGGGCCTCGGTCTCGATTTGGCGGACTCGCTCTCGGGTAAGGCCCAGAATCTCTCCGATTTCTTTGAGCGTTTTTGGTTGCTTGTCGTCCAGTCCAAAACGCATGCGCAAAACGGCGGCCTCTCGGGGGTCCATGTGTTTCAATTTCTCCCGAATATGGTTCAGACTGTCGTGTGTGACGAGCTCTTCATCGGGAGGGCGAAACCGCTCGTCTTCCAGCATTTCGCCGAGTGACCACCCGTTGTCCGCCTGATCCGTTTGCGGCGTCAGATTGTAGATCCGAATCGCCTTCTTGATAATGCCCAGCTTTTTACGGGGTATTCCCAGAACGCGGGCGACTTCTTCTGGTGTGGGCGTTCGCCCCAACTCTTCAGCAAGCCGGGTGCTGGCTCTCCGCCATTTGGAGAGCAATTCCACCATGTAAGCGGGAATCCGCACGGTCTTCCCGCAGTTGATCAGCGCCCGTTTGATGGACTGTTTGATCCAGTAACTGGCGTAGGTGGAAAACCGCGTGCCGATGGCAGGATCGTATCCTTCCACCGCGCGCAGCAAGCCAAGATTTCCCTCCTCGATGAGGTCCTGCAGGCTGAGGCCTTTGCCTACGTAATTCCGGGCAATATTGACGACCAGGCGGAGATTGGCCCGTACCATGCGGTCTCTCGCCACGGGATCGCCATTGCCGATGGCGATGGCGAGCTCCATTTCCTCCTCAGGAGTGAGAAGGGGAGTTTCATTGATCTCCCGGAGGTACGACTCCAGTGGTGAATGCACATCATGATCCTCGGAGTACCGTCGTTTCGTCTTGGTCTTCTTCATAGGTGCTCAGTCGGCATTGGAACGACATTGAGACTCCCTGACCCAATGAACCTATCGACCCTTGGCCGAGGTTTCCTGCATGTCGTTGGAAAACTGACAAGCTAAGCCGACGCAACCGGATGCGCCGAATGTGATGAGGAGATCAGTTTTGGCCGGTTGCGTAGATCGTGCTTGGTGTAGGGGAGGGCAGACACCACCGACCGACGCAATCAGCGGGTCTGGCCTGCGTCGCACGTCTTGCCATAACAGGGGAAACTGATAAACTGATGATAGATGGAGCCGGGCAGCCTATCCCCCGGTCGGGCGGTTGAGCCGAGTCTAACCAGAGACGACCGAGATGTAGCGCTCCGCTCAGGAACACCACCTCACCGAGTTTGGGGTGGCGGGGCTGAGTGACGCCGACGAGACGGTGATCGCCCGAGTCCTGGGGGGGACCGGCTTCCGATCAGACGCTTGATTGGAATATAAACGTACCCCACAAACGGGGATTGATCCCCCGTGGTGGGGTGATATACGGAGAGGTGGCCGAGTGGTCTAAGGCGCGGGTTTGCTAAATCCGTAGGGGTGTTCAACCCCTCGCAGGTTCGAATCCTGTCCTCTCCGTTAAGTGATGTTGTAGCAATAAGTTACGACGCGCAAGGGGTTGCATAAGGTTGCAATTGAGCGGGCTTTGGGATTCAAAGTTCCCTATCTTGCGGCCCCTTGCGGGAGCCTGCTGTGCCGCATTTTGTGCCACCCGTGCGCCGGATTCTGTGCCACTGTTCGTTTGAACACCAGTGGTGTCCGGCTGTACACGGTTCGAGTCCACTTTGGTCTTGGGCCTCCACTGGAGAGCCGCCTCATACACCGCATCCGTGGGATCCACATAATGGCGTAACGCGATAGAGGGGGTATTGCCCAACCACTTGGTGACCACGGCCAGTGGGAAGGCTTGGGCCAAGTCGCTTTCGCAGCTTGCCCGCAGGTTGTGCCAGAGTCTTGGCCAAGGTTCCAATCCCGCCCGGCGAATGATCTTCTCAAAGGTGGTTCGCAGGTTGCAGTTGATCCAGCCAGCAGGGCCTTGAGCGCGCCGGCGGTATTCTTCCGGGAACACGTATTCCGCCCCGGGTAACGTGGCGTCCCACGCCTCTTCCAGGTAGGGCTTCAGCAGAGGAAACATCGGTATGACGCGATAGGGCTTCCCCTTGCTGGCCGTCTTCGGTGAGGATACCACGATCCGGCCATCCGCCCAGTCGACGTCCGCCCAGCGTAGAGAGAAGGCCTCCGATGGGATCCGCAATCCACCGAAGCGGGCGAGGGCGATGAGAAGCCGCCACCATACGTTGGGGGCGTTCTCAATCAGCCGGAGTGTGTCCTCTACGGTCACATACACGCGCCGGCCAGAGGGATCACCCGCCCGGTGCTTCACGAATCCAAAAGGATTGCCCTGGATCAATCCCATCCGCTGGGCGTGGGCAAAGAACATCCGGGCAAACTGGAGCCGCTTGTGGATCGTGGTATCGGCCAGCCCCTGGCCCATCAGATACTGGCGGAACGCCTCCGCCTTTTCCGGCGTGACATCGGCAAGCCGACACTCCCGCCCGAAGAAGTCGCGCAGATTGCGGATCGTATGCCCCCACACAACGCGAGTAGCGGGCGTACAGGTCCCCTGGCGCGATGCCACGTAATCATCAAGGTACGGTCCCAGTTTCGCCACAGCCACGGAGTCGATCAGCCCCGCCTTGGCCAGCTTCTCTTTGAGGGCCTCACCGATCGTGTTCAACCAGGTTGCAGTGGCCTGCTGGACCGGCAAGCCGCTGATCCGGGACGCCAGCAACGCCTCCACGTGGACACGGATACTTTCCGCCGTCTTTTTGTCCACGCGGCCAAGACGAAGAGTTTTCCGCTTGCCATCGGGGGCCACGAAGAGGATCCGCCAGCCCTTGCCGTCTTTTGCTACGCTTGCCATAGAGAGCTCCTTTCTGCTTATTGGTGCTGTCAACTGCTATTGGACCCGCTAGGCTGTTACAAAGCAACCCAGAGAAAAAACGTGGAAAGAAAGTGTGGTCGAAGGCCCGGGGGTTCCCGCGGCCGTCGACAGGTCGGAACCATTGGGAAGGACCCGTGAGAGGGGGTGGGTGGTGTACAAAAAAACCCGCCCGAGTGTTTACTCAGGCGGGCCACCCAGGAGGAGCTTGGTTTTTGTAACCCGTCAGGCCCCGGCGGATTTCACGGCGCATCGCCAGTCCGCGGCGGCTGCGCCCACGTCGATATAGCAACGCCACCCGGTTCCCAGTTTATCCGGACCGGGTTCGACGGATTCAATGGTGGGCCCCTGCTGGCCATTCAAAAAGGCGACGAGAAAGCTTCCGTCGGCGGGGCCACACAAGAGATACCAGGCGGTGGGGCTGTAACCGGAAAAGTACTGATTGCTGAGCCTCGGTTCCACCTCCAACGCGATATTCAGGCCGGCGAAAGGATTACCGGCAGGGAGCTGGTCTCCGCCGGAGCGGTAAAGGTCGACACTGTTGAGCACCTGCCGGGCGGTCGCCTCCAGTTCGGGGGGCACCAAGAGCACGCGGGGCACCAGGTCCAGAGGGAGTCCATCGGCGTCTGTTTGCTTGCGTAAAGCCGCAATCGCTTCGGCAAGGCTGGTGACGCTGAGCACCGATCCCGCACCGGTGAGAAGATTGCCGTGAGTACTGGAGAAAAAGCTGGCCGGGTTGTTGAGGAGAATCGAATAGACCAGGTCGGCCACTTTCCGGGCGGCAGCCCGACCGAAGATCGTGGGAATCTGGTCGAGAATCGAAATATCATCATTGATGATGTGCTGGCGGTCCAGCATCAGCATTTTTCCGTAAGTTTCCACACGGTAACTGATCGTTTCCTCCCCGATATACGCATGCTTGATTTCACCACCAGGGGCCAGCTCTTCCAGCTTGAAATCGCCGGTTAAGCGAACACCCGTGTGATCCTTGAAATCCTTGGCCGTGACAACGCGGGCGAACGCTCTCCAGGTGGCGGGGGCTTGCTGGTATGCATCGAGGGCGATTTTGTTGGCCGCCAGCCCGAGGGCCACCGGGAGGTCCGTGGTGGAAAAAGCCGCCTTGATCACTTCATTCGTCCCGTGGGGGACGTATCCCAAATGCATCTGGCAGGCCACACTGCAGAGATCAAGGGCAGTCCGCGGCTGGTAGTGAGTGCTGGCTGTCATAACCTCCGGCCCAAATACTTTTTCCGCCAGAGATTCTCGCCCCAGAAGTTTCAGGGTGGCAGCTGCCAGAATTGACGTGGGTGAGCCGCTGGATCTGCTGGGGGTTACAGGCCCAATTACCGGCCGGTGGCTTCGCAGCTCGGCGACAGCCTTCGCGGCTTCAGGCGGCCAGTGGTTTTGGAGGGCTTGTCTGAAAGTGCCTACGTCATCTCCGCAAGCGGAGAGCAGGTCCAGGACATACTTCGCCTCAATTGAGTCACTGGGGGCTTTGTTTTCCGGGGGGGTGGGTTGAGTGTGCATATCCTTCACTCCTGTGGCCAGCATAACCATAGCCTGTTTGTCCGCTCCCACTGGGACAACGGAAACTTCACGAAGTGTTCCACGCTCGATCAAAAAGGTGTCCGATTCAAGAGTGATTGTCCGTCCGTTCACCGTTACTGTGGCTCCGGGGTCCAGCCGCCGGTATTCGGTGGCCTCGACCCCCATACTGGCTTGCAACGGGACAGCGTCCTTGAGAAGGGCAATGACCACCTGGCC
>NZ_JACIYL010000174.1 GCF_014359955.1 Thermogutta sp.
CACAGGAGGTGATCGCGCCACGCTGTCGCCCGCGGGTCACATCGTGGAGGACAACGAGATCCATGACTACGGGCAAATCCATCCCATGTATCGCGCGGGGGTGTCGATCGGCGGTGTGGGGCAGCACGTCCTCCACAATCACATCCACCATGCGCCTCACCAGGCGGTGGGTTTTTCGGGCAACAACCACACGATCGCCTGGAACGAGATCGACCATGTCTGCCTGGAATCGAATGACGCGGGAGCCATCTACTCCGGTCGCGACTGGACCATGCGGGGCACCGTTATTTCCTGCAATTACTTCCACCATATATCCGGTTTTCAGAACCGTGGATGTATGGGTGTCTATTTGGACGATATGTTCTGTGGAACACAGATCGTCAAAAATATTTTTTATCGAGTAACACGCGCTGCATTTATTGGAGGTGGACGAGACAATCTTGTGGAGAATAACATATTCATTGATTGTCGTCCGGCCGTCCATGTTGATGCCCGAGCTCTGGGCTGGGCTTCCTACCATGTCCCCACGACGATGACGCAGCGTCTGAAAGCCATGCCCTACCAGAGCGAACTGTGGCGCAAGGCCTATCCAACACTGGTTAACATTCTTGAAGACGAACCTGCTGCACCGAAAGGCAATATTATTCGCAAAAACTTGTGCTTTGGAGGGACCTGGGACAATATTGAAAATCGTGCGCGGCCTTATCTCGTGATAGAAAACAATGTGATCCTCCCGCTCGACGCTGTAACCCGTTTTTTTGTCAATCCCGCCGCGGAAGACTGGCGGCTCAAGCCCGACGCGCCTGTTCAATCCTCACTCCCAGGCTTTGAGGCCATTCCTTTCGAGAAAATTGGTCCGCGTCGCGCGGATCGGCCACCGGTGTCATGGCGACATGCCATTTCCGCCAGGCTCGCAAGCTATGAAGAAAAGAAAGACGCGGGACCGGAACGCTGGGAACCCGCCATCAGGAAATTCGAAGAAGCGGACAAACTTCATCCACCACCGGAGGGAGCCATTCTTTTCGTGGGAAGTTCCAGTATCGTTCGGTGGGACGTCTCTCGATGGTTCCCCGACTGGATCACGCTCAATCGGGGCTTCGGTGGCTCGCAGATTCACGAGGTCACCTATTATGCCAAGCGTATCGTCATTCCTTACCATCCCCGATTGATTGTTTTCTATGCCGGAGATAATGACATCGCGGCCGGGGCATCGCCGGAAACTGTTCGTCGGCGTTTCGCCGATTTCCTGGAAGCCATCCGTTCCGAAGGGGTCAACGCCCCCGTTATCTTTATCGGGATCAAGCCGTCACTTGCCCGGTGGCACCTTATAGACAGAATTCGGGCCGCCAATCACCTTATTGAAGAATACTGTCGGGCCCATCCGGAATTAAATGCACATTTTCTGGATGTGGAAAAACCGATGCTGGGGCCTGATGGGCTTCCACAACCAGACCTTTTTGTCAAGGACAGACTCCACCTGAGTGACAAGGGATACCAATTGTGGTCGGAACTTCTGAAACCGGTCGTAGAGAAACTGCTGGGCGACAAGTTGCCAACAAAGTCTGAGTGAGTTTATCTGCTGTGCGTCAGATATTTCTGACATTCCTCTTTGAGGGACAGTATTTTTCCCCGCAGAGGTTCTCCTCCCAGGTCGGGATGGAGAGTTTCGAGCAGACTCAGGACCTCCCAGGCATCCCGCGTTTTCCCCAGAGTGTGGAGCAGCCAGGCCGTCATGTATTTTGCCCGAAACCACCGAGGAGATCCCTCCGGAGTTCGCCGGGCAATTTCCTGAAATTTCACAAGGGCTTCGTTTCGTAAAGAATCGTCGTCCTCGTAAGCCAGAAGAAGTGCAAGATTTTCCTGAATTTCACCATGTTCAGGAAACTCCTGCGCTAGCCGACGCATCCACTGGAGCGATTCGTCACGCAGGTTTGCCATGACCAGAAGCCGGGCATATTTCAGACCGGCTTGCACCTTCCAGTCTCGGGAGTGCGTCGCATATTGCTCGGTGAAGTCGGGCACTGCTGCCACAACCCATCGTGCCACAGTCTGAGCTCGATTCGGTCTCGTCCGGGAGAGTTTCTCCATAACGGTGGTCGCCCATTCCCAGCGAATATCGAACTCCAGATGGAGAAGCTGGTCACACCAATACTGTGCTTCTGCTTCCTGCCCTAACTGTGCGGTAACCTCCAGCCAAAGGGCGATCCATCGCGATTTCACGGAGACATCTTCGCCCAACGTACGGAATTGCTTCCAAAACTGATCCCGATCGGGGAAGCGTGTCAGAAGGATTTTTTCCGCGAGAACGGGATCTCTTCCCTCCCACAGGAACAATCGGATCGCACGCTCCTCGGCCATGAGTCGGTATCGTGGATCCACGCCACCCACGCTATCCGCCGTACTCCAGCGATGAAGCCGCTGCGCTATTTGACGAGCCTTCTCGGCCATATCCTGCGTTGGTTGCTCGAAAAGAACGGCCAGGCACCGATCGAGTCCCAAAAACACTTTTTCCACTACGTCTTCTCGTTCGGCCTCTGCCAACTGTCCATTGGAATCGCCGCTTTGCTCAGAGATGCGGCTTGCTCCTTCCGCTCTATCTGTTGGCAATTGCTCAAGGGTGTCCAGATACGCATCAACGGCTTCCTGACATTTTGACTGATACTCCAGGAGTTGCGCAAGGCGGAATCGCACGAGGTAAGCCTCTTGGCTTTGGCGAAATCGATTAAGATATTCGCGGAGTTCTCTCTCATAAGCGGCAAGGTAGGTGGCCTCGTCTTTTGCCACCAGTCGCCCAAGATTGACGAGTGCCAGATAAGCTGCTTCAGAGGCCTTCGCCTGTTGGGGAAACTCCTGGGCAAGCATCTTGAACCGCTGCCACGCTTCTTGATACAGCGATTGTTGTTGAGCTATGGCCGCAGCCGCCCAACCGCACCGAAAAGCTACGTCTTCCTGTCCGGCCTTGCGCGCTGCTTGGGCAACACGATCATAGACTGTTAAAGCCTCCTGCCACCTGCCTGCTCGATAGGCGTTCTCGGCCACATAGAGATCCAGGGTGGTGCTGTTTACGTTCGCCCTTGCCGAGGCCGCACGCGCGACGAGGAGTTCTCCCCGGTGGGTCCAATACGTGGACCCGCTCTCTCTCAGCATTTCCACCAGCTTTTTGATGTGGACTTCCCACTCCTGAGAACTCGTGTCCCCTCGTTCCATCGCTTTTTTCCAAAACCAGGTAGCCGTTTCGAGCATCGCGAAAGCCAAAGGCGGCGAAGGTGGGACCTCAACTGCCATGGCTCTTTCAAACAGCGATCTGGCGAGTTGCTCCTCTTCGAACGTAGTGGCCCATCGCAACCGGGCGGCGAGGAGCTCCTGCTGTTGCTCCGGGGCGAGTTGCTCCTCACTGAAACCGGCAAGGACTTTCCAGGCCACTTCTTTCTGGCCCAGCAACCGGTTGACGTCCGCATAATAGATCCGGGAGGGAAAACCAAGGGGATGGTCAAGCGGCAATTCACTGAGCACCCGGAGGTTGCTCGCCGCATCATTGAGCATGGCGAGATAGTCGTCGGACCCGGCTGGATAGGTCCGTCCCAGTTCAAACGCGGCAAGCGCTGTCCAGAACTGGGCCTGCCTGTCAAGGCTCAGGAGTTGCTGTTCACCAAGTCGCAGGTCGTCCGTCTCCGGCACCTTGTGTGGCCGTCTCAGTGATTGGGCAATTTTTTCGCGGAGGGTCTTCAGTTTTTCCCCAGCCCTTCGGAGAATCGTCCGTGACGGCTCCATCCTCTCTTCCCAAGCCGAGGGCGAAGACGGTGTGGCCAGAAGAGTCAACTCGGCTTCCTCCCGCAGGATTTTTCCCTGCTCCACGAGAACTTTCACGCCCGTCAGGCCGACGACGAGACTCCAGTCGCTCTCGCCATGGTCCTTCTCGAAGCTGTTGGTCAATTCCTGAGCCCGTTGCCAGCAGGCTGTCCGCCGGGCAATGTCGGCGTAAAGGGCGTGTTCTTTGAGAGTTTCCAGAAACTGGATGGTAAGCACCGCCTTGTCAGCGATACCTAAACCCGGTCGCTGCAACGAGAGCTCGCACTGATACTCGGCAAGCCGAAACAGGCGGCGAGACCGCAACGATTGAATGAACTGCAGGTCTTCAGTAACGTCTGCCGTGCCCTGCGATGGCACCAGCATCAGCCCAAAAAAGAGAACGAGCAAAACCGAAAACCATTTCATGGGCGCTGCGGAGCCGCAAGATGGACCCTGTGGAAACCGACCTTTCGGCACAGATCATACACCCGGATGACGTCCTGCATGGGAACGGCAAAACCCGCATCGATAATAACGGGAACATCCAGGCGAACCCGAGCAGCGGCCTGAAGTGTCACCCCGAGCTCGTCGAAATCGGCCATCTGCCGATTATTGAGAGTAATCCTGACCGGCGGTCCGTCACTCAGCCTGATGACGATTTCCGTCAGATTCGCCAGTTCCGGCGGAAGTGATTCCGTGCTCCGTGAGACGCCAGCCTCATCGAGGGGCGTGGGCAGGACCTGCTCAAGGGGTGTGAAGCGGGTCGTGCAGAGGAAAAAAATAATCAACTGAAAGACAACGTCAATCATCGGCGTCATTGGCAAATCCAGGTCCTGTCTCTGGTTCAAGACTGATTGCCGCCTCATGACGCACCCTGATTCACCCTAGAGCTTTCGGCGGTTCTACGGAGACATTTCCTCCCCAATGACCGCGAACGAAACATTCCAAATCCCGCTCTCCGCGCAACGAACGAGAAGGGGCGCGATTTTGCCGTAAGGCGTCCGGCGATCGGTGCGGATCCGCACTTCCAGAGTTTCGCTCGTCCTGCGATCTGCCGACAGAATCCGACCCAACCGTTCAAGATCAATTGTCTCACCACTCAGTATGAGGGTTCCATCCTGGGCCACATTGATGACAATGCGTCGCGTGGAGTTCTCCATCGCTTTGTGTCCGGTTCGTGCCACCGGCAGTTCCAGCTCGACGGAGCTTTCCTGCTGGGCCAGGTGCCCTGCAAGCAAAAAGAACAGAATGAGCTGAAACGTCACGTCGATCATCGGCGTGAGGTTAAGTTTCACCGGCAATCTGGCTGAATGGACCCTCGCTCTCATCAGCGGACGCTTCCCGACGGCGGCGATCCCGAAGAACTGACAGGGGGCTTAGCTGCCACCCGGCGTCGCCGTAGCGGCGCCAGAAGCTGCTGCGAGGCGACGGCCACCTCTGCCATCAGTTCATCTACACGATTACGAAAATAGGCGTACGCGGCAAGCGACGGGATGGCCACGATGAGTCCTTCCACGGTCGTCACGAGGGCCAGGTAAATCGCTTGTGCCAGATCGGCAGCCCGTGCGGCCCCCTGCGTTTCGGCCACCGTTTTAAATGCCAGGATCATACCCACCACCGTTCCCAACAGTCCCAGCATCGGCGCCAGGTTACCAATCACGGAGAGATACTCGACCTTCCGAAGAAGTTTGGCGGTGTATTCCATAAGCGCATCCTCCAGGGCTTTTTCCACCTGGTGCCATCCGCCTTCCCACTCGATCAGCCCGGCTTTGAGCACATCAGTGAAAATGCACGGGTGGGCCTCGCAAATCGCCACCAGCCCCTTCAAGTCGCGAGCCGCCAGAGCCTGGCCCAGTTGATTGACCACCTCCGAAGGCATGAGCACGGATTTACGAAGAGTGATGAGCTGCTCCACAACCAGGGCACCAGCCACCAGGGAGAGACCGATGATGAGAAATCCCACCGTCCCGCCCGCCTTGATGATTTCCCATACGCCGAAGGAAGACCGCTGGGGCGGCGGTCCAGCGGCTTTTTCGGCAACGCTGGGCTCCGCGGCCTCGGGTTGCTGCGGCTGTCTTCCCGTTTGGTTATTCTGAGCGGTTACTTCGCGCGACTCCGCCGCCCCTTCCTTCAACTGCCCGGACGGCAATTCTGGCTCAGGGAGCGGCAAAAACGGCGCCGCCTCAAACCCCAGTATGACACCGTTCCGCTGACCTCCCGGAGCTCCAGGAAACAAATTTGTGTTCAAGACAACTACGCAGAAGATCAACGCGCCAAACAGGACTGAGGGACCTGCCGGCAAGCGATTGCCCATTTGAGCACCTGCACGGAAAAGCATTTGCTGCATGTTGACCGCTCTGGAAAGCTTTCACGCGCGCTTTCTCAAAACAAGCGCGACGCCTGTGGGTGACCAACTCCTCCAATACCGCCGCCTCAATCGTCGCCTATCCTAACCAAAAGATCACAGATCTTACGATGGCCACGTGCTGCTACCATGTCATTCTGCAAAACTTACACACACATCGCCCATTCCGGACCTGTTGCATTCTATTCGTCAGTCTGGACGGACAGGTTCGCCATCTTCGTGTATTTCTTCGACACGACTGAGAAAGCTTCCCCGGTGCAGGCGAGTTTGCACGACACTCCCCGGAGAAAGGGACGCTGCCTCTCGGACCACATGTCCCTCGGGATGCGTCAACGTCATGGAGTAGCCCCGGGAAAGGACTCCCAGGGGGCTGAGCGACTCCAGTCGCGCTGCCGCGCTGGTAAGCGCCATGCGGTTCCGCTCCAGCAATCGGCCGGCAGCCTGATCTAAACGCCGTTCCCATTCGTCAATCCGCTGACCGCGGCTGTGAACCAGTTCCTTTGGAAAGCGAAACACGGGCCGGGATGCAAGCGCCTCAAGCTGCGTCCGTACCGCCCTCAACCGCAAATTGAGATGAGAGCGAAGTCGCATGGCGTACCCTGTGAGGACAGCTTCCAGTTCCTCCTGGGAGGGCACCACTTTGGAAGCTGCGTCCGTGGGTGTCAATGCTCGGACGTCCGCCGCCAGGTCGGCCAGCGTCACATCTATTTCATGACCCACTGCAGACACCACCGGAATCCTTGAACTGGCAACCGCCCGAACCACACTTTCCTCATTGAAGGCCCAGAGATCCTCAATACTTCCACCACCACGGGT